>CBDUYG010000273.1:0-5134 GCA_965371385.1 uncultured Myxococcales bacterium
TCGTCGATCACCACGAGATCGCCTTGCGGGTCGAGGCCCAGCTCGTACTTCGTATCCACCAGGATCAGCCCCCGGCTTCGGGCCCACTCGGTCCCGAGCGTGAAGAGCCGGGCGACCAGGTCGGCGGCCTTGTCGTAGAGCTCCTCGGAGATGACACCGCTCGCGATCAGCTCTTCGCGTGAGCTGAGCTCATCGTGCTTTCCCTGCTCGGCTTTGGTGGTCGGGGTGAGCAGGGGAGTGTGGAGCCTTTCGTGGCGAGTCATTCCATCGGGGAGCCGGTGACCGCAGTAGTCTCGCTCGCCCTTCGAATACGCGGTCCAGATCGAGGTGGAGGTCGAGCCGGTGAGGTAGCCGCGGTAGACGAACTCGACGGGCAGGAGCCGGCAGTCTCGAACCCGCGAGACGCAGGGGTCGGGAAGGTCGATGAGGTGGTGCTTGAAGTCATCGCCCAGCTTGTCGAACCAGAAGGCGGCCGCTTGATTGAGCACCTGTCCCTTGAGAGGGATCGTTCCGACGACGACGTCGAAGCAGCTCACGCGATCGGTGACGACGATGAGGCGCTCGCCGCCTGCGATGTAGCTGTCGCGCACCTTCCCCTGAGCGCGCTCGCCGATCCCCTCGAAGTGGGTCTCTACCAGTGTCTTCGAGCAGAGCCCCTCCAGGAGCTTGATGTCGATTCCCATGGGTTTCTCTCTCTCCTATGTGATGCCGTGATGCTGATGGTCCCCGCCAGGGCCACCCGAGAAGGGCTCAGCGAGCGGCAATGCTACCGCAAGGAGCGCCCCATGTTTCGTAGGATCGAACGAGGAGGCACCCGGTTCGCGACTTCGTCGCATGCGTTGACCCGCGCAGACCACGCCGGTAAAATCCACCCGATTCCACGTGCGCGGGCGGGTAGCCCTGGAGGGACATCGATTTGAGCAAGCGCCTCCAGTACGGCCCAAGCGGCGATCGCACTTCGAAAGGCATTGCGAAACCGAGTGGTTCTCCGCGGGGCGTCGCGACGAGAGCGCTTCGCCCAGGGGAGACGGGCGCGCCCGGCGGGCCGACCTTCGAGAGTCTGAGCCCCGAAGAGCTCGACGCCCTCGGGCGCGAGCGCGAGGCCGATCACTTCCACGACGAATGCGGTGTGTTCGCGGTATCGGGCCACGAAGAGGCCTCGAACATCGCCTACCTCGGCCTCTACGCTCTTCAGCACCGGGGCCAGGAGAGCTGCGGGATCGTCTCCACGAACGGGCGCGAGCACCACGCGCATCGGGCCATGGGCCTGGTCGCCGACATCTTCGGACAGAACGTCCTGAAGCGGCTCCCGGGACGTCACGCGATCGGCCACGTGCGCTACTCGACCTCCGGGGGCAGCGCCCTGCGCAATGCCCAGCCCATCTGCGTCAATACCGACAGCGGCCCCGTCTCGATCGCCCACAACGGCAACATCGTGAACGCCGTGGCGATTCGGAAGGAGCTCGAGGGTCGCGGCTCGATCTTCGCCTCCACCTCCGACAGCGAGGTCATCCTTCATCTGCTTGCCCGCTCGCGCGAGGTCTCCCTCGAGGATCGCTTCACCGACGCGCTCTCCCGGGTGAAGGGCGCCTTCAGCATCGTGATGCTCGCCGACGAGGCGGTGATCGCCGCTCGGGACCCCAACGGCTTCCGCCCCCTCAGCCTGGGGCGCCTGGGCAACTCCTATGTGATCGCCAGCGAGACCTGCGCCTTCGATCTGGTCGGTGCGACCTTCGAGCGCGACATCGAGCCGGGAGAGGTGATCGTGATCCGGCGCGGGCGCTTGCGCAGTGTTCGCCCCTTCGCGCGCAACAGCAAGGATCACTTCTGCGTCTTCGAGTACATCTATTTCGCGCGCCCGGATTCGAACCTCAACACCCGCAACGTCTACGCCTATCGCAAGGAGCTCGGCCGAGTGCTGGCCCGGGAGCACTCGGTCCAGGCCGATTTCGTCGCGCCCGTCCTCGATTCCGGTACCGCGGCGGCGCTCGGATACGCCGAAGAACAGGGCATCCCCTATGAGACGGCCCTGATTCGCAACCACTACGTGCGGCGCACCTTCATCGAGCCCGCCCAGTCGATCCGCAACTTCGGCGTCAAGGTGAAGCACAACGCCATCCAGGGGATCCTGGAGGGCAAGCGAGTGGTGCTCGTCGACGATTCGATCATACGCGGGACGACCCTCGTGAAGATCGTCGCGATGCTGCGGAACGCCGGCGCTCGGGAAGTCCACGTGCGGATCTCGTCTCCCCCCACCCAGGGCCCGTGCCATTATGGGATCGACACTCCCACGCGCGAAGAGCTGATCGCGTACAAGCACACGCCGGCCGAGATCTGCGAGATCATCGGTGCCGACAGCCTGGGCTTCCTCTCGCTGGAGGGCCTGCGCAGAACCGCGGCTTCGGAGATCAAGCGCGGCATCTGCGATGGCTGCTTCTCGGACGAGTACCCGGTGGCGGTCGAGGCCGAGCAGCAGGTGCCCCAGCTCTCCCTCTTCCGCGCGATGGAGGACGAGCCGCTCGAGGATGATTGACCGCGATTGACCGCGATCGACGGCGCTGCTCGAGTTCCCCGATGGTCTGCCAGTCTGCCATAAAGAGGAGATGGGTATGCAAGAGCGCGGCCGCCTGGATCTCGCCGTTCTGAGGCGCCTGATCGAAGAGGGGGAGATCGAGACCGTCATCACGGCGATCCCCGACCTCTATGGGCGTCTCATGGGCAAGCGCATCATGGGTGACTTCTTCCTCCAGGAGACCGCCGCGTCGGGGATGCACGCCTGCGACTACCTCCTCGCGTGCGACATGGAGATGAACCCGACTCCCGGCTACGCGTTCACGAGCTGGGCGAGCGGCTACGGCGACCTGCGTGCGATCCCCGACTTCTCGACCCTGCGCCGCGCCGCCTGGCTCGAGCGCACGGCCATCGTGCTCTGCGATGCGGTCGAAGAGGAGGAGGACGTGCCGGTCGCCGTCGCGCCGCGCAATATCCTGCGCCGCCAGGTGGAACGCGCCGCCGCGCGCGGCATCGTGCCGCAGATGGCGAGTGAGCTCGAGTTCTTCCTCTTCTCCGAGAGCTATCGCAGCGCGCACGAGAAGGCCTACCACGGGCTCGAGCTGCGCCAACACTATAATGAGGACTACCACCTGCTCTCGGGCGGGTTCGCCGAGGACGTCGTGGGTGCGATTCGCCGCGGCGTCGATGCCAGCGGGATCCAGGTCGAGTTCAGCAAGGGGGAGGCGAGTCCCAGCCAACACGAAATCAACCTGCGGTACGCAGCGGCGATCGAGATGGCGGATCGCCACGTCATCTACAAGCTCGCGGCCAAGGAGATTGCGGCCTCGCGCGATGCTGCGATCACCTTCATGGCCAAGTGGGACGCCGCTCAGGCCGGCAACAGTCTGCACGTCCACATGAGCTTCACGGATGCGGATGGGAAGTCGCGCTTCGCCGATCCCGAGCAGGCCGGTGAGCCGATCCCCGGCACTCGCGCTCATCCCTCGCCGGAGTTCCGCTGGGCGGTCGGCGGATTGCTCGAGCATGCACGCGCTCTCTCCCTTCTCTTCGCCCCCAACGTCAACTCCTACAAGCGCTACATGGAGGGGACCTTCGCACCCACGCGCATCGCATGGAGCTATGACAACCGGACGGTCGGGTTCCGGGTTGTGGGGCACGGAAGCTCACTGCGCATCGA
This sequence comes from uncultured Myxococcales bacterium, assembly GCA_965371385.1. GTDB lineage: Bacteria > Myxococcota_A > UBA9160 > UBA9160 > UBA4427 > CBDUYG01. The sequence continues at coordinate 3,692 of CBDUYG010000273.1, forward strand.
GTGCCGCATCCCGGGCGGCGACGCGAACCCCTACCTCGTCTATGCCGGCATGATCGCGGCTGCTCTCGACGGCATCGAGAAGCAGACGGATCCTGGGCCGCTCTTCAGTGGCGATGGCTATGAGGCCGGCGAACTTCCGCGCGTCCCGAGATCCCTGGTGGAGGCCGTTGAAGAATTCGAAGCGAGCCGCCTGCCTCGCGAGGCGTTCGGAGACGAGGTGGTCGCACATCTCGTGCATTTCGCACGCAGCGAGCAGCGAGCCTTCGACGAGGCCGTTACGGATTTCGAACGCGCGCGTTACTTCGAGCGTGTTTGAGGTCGCGAACCGGCAACTCGTGTGACGTTCTCAGGCATTTCGATCGATTCTGTGTCGCGACTGTTCAATCAGTTTCAGCTCTGTTGCGCCGATACGATGCTGAGACGGGTGAAGCGCGACGCCGCACTTCCCCGTGAGTGGATCCAGACGCGGAGCTTTTCGTTGGCGAATGTCAAGAAGGTCAAGAAGGCCGAGACGAAGTACCTGAAGGTCGCGTACGTGAGCGAGGCAGCGTTTCAAGCCGAGTACTCGAAGAACATCGCGATTGGCGGGGTCTTCCTGCCCACGGTGAACGCCTTCGAAATCCGCGACCCTGTGTTGGTTCAAATCAAGCTCGCCTACTGCGATCAGCTGATTTCCCTGGAGGGCGAGGTGGTGCGCTGTGTCCCCCCCGAGCTCGCCAGCGCGGGAGCGTCGCCCGGTGTCGCGGTACAGTTCTCGGCCTCGGCGGCCGAGCTGCGGTCGACCTTCGCCCCCTACGTGAGTGAGCAGCCGGCGTCGAGCGCCTGTGAGACCCAGCCGGGAGTCACCCGCCGTAACGCGACGCGAACGCCCGCACGGGTCACCGCCCAGGTGAGCAGCGCAAGCGGGCCCGACCTCGTCGTGCGCACGCGCGACATCAGCAGGACGGGAGTTCTGATCTCCACGAAAGGCCAGCATATCCCGATCGGTCACTCGGTGACGGTCGACCTCACGAATCCGGTCAGTGGCGAGGGGATGAAGGTCGACGGAAACGTCGTGCGGCACGTGCGTGGCGAGTCCGGAGATGTCACGGCGCTCGGCATCGAATTCCAGCTCTCGAATGACCGAGCCCCCGAGGTCGGGAGCTTCATCGATCGAGTCCAGACGACCGAGCACAGCCGGCGGCTGGGGGCGATCAGCGGCCCGATCGATGAACTCGGCGTCGGGGCCCTGCTGCGCATGTTCGGTGCGACGGCTTCTTGCGGGACATTGATCCTCAGCCGGGCCGCGGAGGAGGGCACGGTGGTGTTTGTCGGGGGCGGGTTCGTGACGGCGAACATCGGAAAATTCGATGGGGTCGAAGCCCTCGAGAGGCTGATGGTCTGGCGCGAAGGGACCTTCGAATTCGAGGCCCGGGTCGATTCGGTCTTCGAAGGGGCTGCCGG
>CBDUYG010000274.1:0-5134 GCA_965371385.1 uncultured Myxococcales bacterium
TCCTGCAACGAGCAATCGGGCGCCACGTCGATCTCGACCGTCTTCGTCCCGACGATGGCTCGCAGGGTGGCGTAGAACGAGACCTTCATCCCGCCCCTCCCGGCTCCTCCCGGCCGTCTTCGGATACGGGGACCGGGAGATCGAGAATCGCGGTGAGCTCGGCGAGATCTTCGATCTGGTAATCGGGCAGCGGTCCATCGTGGCTTGCCAGGGCGGCCGCCGGATCCTTTACCCGTCGCGTTACCCAGGCGGTCCGCATTCCCGACGAGGCCGCTCCAGCCACATCGGCGCCGAGGTCGTCGCCCACGTGAAGCGTCTCGCCCGGCTCGGTGCCGAGCTGCTCGAGCACCGTTCCAAAGATCTCGTCACGCGGCTTTCGGATACCCACGTCCTCGGAAATCACGATTGCATCCAGGTAGGTCTCCAGGCCGTAGTCCTCGAGGATCGAACGTGCCGTGGGGGAGTGGCTGAAGTTCGAGCAAAGTCCCAGACGCATGTTTCGGCCGAGCTCGGTGACGACCCCGAGATGATGAAGCGGCATCGCGACCTGCTCGCGCAGCAGACTCATGTGAACCTCGGCGAGCAGCCCCGGCAAGGTCGCATCCGCGATCCCGAGGCGCTCGCAGAGTCTGCCGAAGCGCTCCACACTCGGAAGCTCGATTCCCTTCTTGTAGTGGGATATGCGGTATTCGCGGTCGATTTCTCCCAGCACGCTCGCGAAGGTGTCGAAGTCGGTGCCGCAGCGGCGCGGCAGCGCGGCGTGCAGCGCGCGCGCCGACGCCGGGATCGCAAACCCGCGATGCTCTATGCGCGGGATCTTCTCCATGTAGAGATCGACCAGGGTATCGAAGAGATCGAACACGACGGCGCGGATCCCTGCACCCGAGCCCCTTCCGGCGGGCCCCTCGTCCACAAGATCGGCGGACGGATCCGTCGGACCCTTCGTGGATCCAGCACGCGGCGTGTTCGTCGGCTCGCTTCCACTCACATCGCGACTCCCTCTTCCCTGCCTCGAGGAGAAGCTGCCGCTTCGTCCCCGCGAATCTCCGCCCCGCACCCTCTCGCCAGCCTGGAAAATGCCCCGGGACGGGCTCGAAGGAAAGCCCCCGGCTCCGGCCCGTTTCGCGAAGGGGGCTGGGAGCGAGCTGTTATGCTCCATCGATTCTCGTGTCGCTGGCCGAGGTGGGGGTGGATGCCAGGGTCGAGGCCGGGGTGGGAGCGAGGGTTGAGGCGAGCGGGATGAGTCTGCGCGACGAGAGCATGCGAGAGCACCCGGACTTTCCCTTCCTGCGCGCCGGGGATCGCGAAGGGGTCGAGGACTTCCTGCGGCAGAGAGGCTGGATCGGCGCGGACGAGACGATCTCGAGCTGCGAGCCGGCCGGCCCGGGAAACATGAACCTCACCCTCCTCGTCCGCACCTCGCAGCGAAACTTCGTGCTCAAGCAGGCACGTCCCTGGGTGGAGAAGTTTGATCACATCGAGGCGCCCTGGAGCCGGGCCGCGGTGGAGATTCGCTTCTACCGGCGTGTCTCGGGGATCCCGGCCGTTGCGGGCGGAATGCCCGCGCTCCTTGCGGCGGACCCCGCCAGCGCGAGCCTTCTGCTCGACTACCTGCCGGGCGATGGAGACTTCAGCGACCTCTACGATCCCGACCGCTCGTCGGGTCTCTCCGATTCGGATCTCGACCGGGCGGCGTTCTTCCTGGCCCGCCTCCACGAGGAGACCCGTGGCACGCCCGAGAGCGAGCTCGCCAATCGCGAGATGCGCGACCTCAACCATGCCCACCTCTTCGAGATCCCCCTCGCCCAAGACAATGGCCTCGATCTCGACGTCCATGAATCCGGCCTCACGAAAGCAGCGCGCTCCCTGCAAGCCGACCGCGCCTATCGCAGCGCCGTCAGCGAGATCGCACGAGTCTATCTCACGGAAGGCCCGTGCCTGCTCCACGGCGACTACTTCCCGGGTAGCTGGTTGCGCGCCAAGGGGGGGCTCCGAGTGATCGACCCGGAGTTTGGATTCTTTGGCCGGCCCGAGATCGATCTGGGCTGCACACTCGCCCACTTCGCCCTGGCGAGACAATCGATCGAACGGGCGCGGGACTTTCTCGCTCGCTACGCCGGACATGCCGGCGGACCCGAACCCGATCCGAAGCTCCTCGCCGGCTTCGCCGCAGTGGAGGTCATGCGTCGACTGATCGGTGTTGCCCAGCTCCCGATCCCTTCGGCTGGGGAGAATGGACCTGCCCTTTCGGGGGCCCCTGCCGGATTCCGGGTAGCGCTCCTGCGGCGATCCCGAGAAGCGATCTGCGAAGAGGAGTGGAGCAGGCTCTGGATGGAATAGCCGCTCCCGCATCTTTGCCCCGCCAATCGACGCGCGTGCGATCAGGTCGAAGAATGGCGCCCGGTGCCCACACCCAGCGCGCTTGGACGAGGCCGGCTGAACCGGCTGAGATAGTGCTCGAACTCCTGCACGTGATCGGCGCGGCCTCCGATGAACTCGATCCCGATACCGGGCCGGCGATTGGGGATCGAGTCGACGCCGGGAATCGAGATGCGATTCCACACCACGCGAGCGATGCGCTGGATCGTCGGTCCGTTCGGAAGCTCGAGCTCGATGATCAGGCGGCTTCCAGGGTCGAGCGCCTCGTCGGTCAGCACGAAGGCCCCGCCGCGCGAAACGTTGGCCGAGAACTCTTCCGAGGTCAGGAAGTAGGGCCGAGGGGTGCCCGGGTCGGTCTTTGGATCGATCGTACTGATGCGAAGGGGAATTCGCAGCGTGGAACGCCGGGGTGTTGCCCGGTCGCCGTCGTCCGGCCGCCCCTGGCTGATCTTCTCACCTTCCGGCTCAACGTTGCTCAGTCGATCGGACATATCGAACTCCCTCCCAGGCTTCACGATCCGATGGCCTACTCAATCGGCTGTCACCCGGTGAGTTCTTTAGGGGGGATCCCTTGCCCGACTCCTACAGACACCCGATTTCGAGGCCTCCGAGCCGAATCGGGGCTGAGGACCCACGATGTCTTCATTCGATCTATCCTCGGCATCGCGGGTGCGTGAAAGTTTCCGTTACCCATGTAGGTTGACCTCGAGCGCCGACTCGGCTCGTGAGGCTGCGTGATGCCCGATTCCCTGGATCCGCCGGCGCCCTCCTCTCCCCGCCCCCGCCAGAGCGAGCTCGCCCTGGCCGGTGGATCTCGCCGGCCCCAGCGGATCTCCGGCAGCATCGACAAGGTCGCCTTTCAAGACCCGGAGAGCGGCTTCGTCGTACTGCGCGTGCGGCCCGAATCAGACGGCCCCCTCGTCACCGTCGTTGGCAGGAGCGCCCGGGTCGCCCCGGGCCAGCTCGTCGATGCGGAGGGGCAATGGCGAAACGATCCGAAGCACGGGGCACAATTCCAGGCGGACGAGCTGCACGTCTCCGCTCCCTCCACGCGCCGGGGAATGGAGCGCTATCTCTCCTCGGGGCTGGTGGAGGGGATCGGGACAGAGCTCGCGAAACGGCTGGTGGCCCGCTTCGGCACGGAGGTATTCGAGGTCATCGACAAGGAGCCCGAACGGCTGCGAGAGGTCAAGGGCGTCGGTGAGGTTCGTAGCCGCCGCATTGCGGGGGCCTGGGGAGAGCAGCGGCGGGTCCGCGAAATCATGCTCTTCCTCTACAGCCACGGTATGGGGGCTGCCCGCGCCCTTCGAATCCACCGCCGCTATGGCGACGAGGCGCTCGAAAAAATCCGCCGCGATCCCTATTGCCTTGCGCGCGACATCCACGGCATTGGCTTCCTGGGAGCCGACGCGCTGGCGAAGAGCCTCGGGGTCGGGAGTGACGCCCTGTCTCGCCGCCGCGCGGGCGTCGGTCATGTGCTGAGCGAAGCGCTCTCGGAAGGTCATTGCGGGCTGCCGGAGGAGGATCTCGTCGAGCGCGTCGCCGATCTCCTGAAGATCGATGAGGAGGCCGTCGGCGAAGCCCTCGCGAGTGAGCTGGAAACGCGGGCGGTCGTGCGCGACACGACGCGCGAGCGCAGCTGCATCTTCCTCGCCAATCTCCATCGGGCGGAGAAGTCCGCCGCACAGAAGTTGCTCCAGCTTGCGAGCGGTAAGCCGCCCTGGGGCAAGCTCGACCCCGAAGAGGCCCTCGAGCGAGTAGAGGAAGATCTCGGGCTCACTCTCGCCGCGAGCCAGCGCGATGCCCTTCGCGACATCCTCAGCGAGAAGCTCACGGTGCTCACGGGCGGGCCGGGAGTCGGGAAGACGACGCTCGTAAACGCCCTGTTGAAAATCCTCGCGGCCAGGCAGACGAAGATCCTGCTCGCAGCGCCGACCGGACGCGCAGCCAAGCGACTCAGTGAGGCGACGAACCTTCAGGCCATGACGATCCATCGCCTGCTCGAGGCCAATCCAGGGCGAGGAGGATTCAAGCGTGGGGCGGAGAATCCCCTCGACTGTGACCTCCTCGTGATCGACGAGGCCTCGATGCTCGACGTTTCACTCCTCTCCGCCCTGCTCGCGGCCCTGCCCGGCAGGAGCGGTCTGCTCTTGATCGGTGACGTCGACCAGCTTCCCTCGGTCGGCCCCGGCCAGGTGCTGCGCGATTGCATCGACTCCGGCGCACTCCCGGTGGTGCGCTTGAGGGAGATCTTTCGCCAGGCGGCGGAGAGCCGGATCGTGCAGAGCGCTCATCGGGTGAACCAGGGCCTCATGCCGAGCCTCGAAGCAGAGCCGGGGAGCGACTTCTACTTCATCGAGACCCGCACCCCGGAAGACGCCGCCGATCGCCTCGCGCGGGTGATCCGCGAGCGAATCCCCGCGCGTTTCGGGCTCGACCCGATTCGAGACGTGCAGGTTCTGTGTCCAATGCATCGGGGACTACTCGGGACGCGCGCGCTGAACCTCGAGCTCCAGAAGCTCCTCAACCCTTCCGCGCTCGACGGCCGCGGGGTCGAACGCTTCGGCTGGACCTTCGGACCGGGCGACAAGGTCATGCAGATCGCCAACGACTACGACAAGGACGTCTACAACGGAGACGTGGGGCAGATCGCGAAGATCGACAAGGAGGCCCAGGAGCTGCAGGTGGACTTCGAAGGCCGGCTCGTGAGCTACGACTTCAGCGGACTCGACGACCTCGTCCTCGCCTACGCGAC
>CBDUYG010000275.1:0-5132 GCA_965371385.1 uncultured Myxococcales bacterium
CCGGAGAGGATCGAGGGCAGGACCTGCAGGGTGCGCCAATCGACCGCGGCCGTGTTTCGAAACCAGTGGGATTTCGCCGCGAGCCGCGCGAAGGCGGGATAACGCACGGGGTCGACCTCTCCGGACTCGTCCAGGAGCGAATGAAGGGGAAGCTCGTCGAAGATCACGAAGACGATCGGAGTCCTCGACGTGACCGGGACGATTCTCGCTTCATCCCCGCCCCCGCCCAGAACCTGGCCCGTGATCAGGCCCGAGGCCGGGCTCCGAAGGAAGAAGAGCGCGGCGAAGAGCAGGGGAGCAAGGCCAGCCATGCCAAGGAACATCCTCGCCGCCGCGAGTCTGAAATAGACAACCGCCGAGACGACTCCGATGGACGCGAGTACAATGAGCTCCACCGGCATGGAAAGCGCGACATGTCGATTGAGCAGGGGCATGGCGATCAACATCGCGAGTCCCGCTACCCAGAGACCTTGAACCCAGCTCCCCGCCCGGGAAGAGAGAAGCGAGATCGCTCGCTCGACAGACCAGAGGAGAAGCGGCGGCACGAGGGCGCTCGCGAGCACGAGCAGCACGATTTCGCCGGGGCTCAGCTTGCGGGCGACGAGAAAGCCCGGGTTCTGTCCAAGCAGATCGAGGACGGGCTGCAGAATGGCGAAGCTGCAGAGCGCCAGCAGGTGCAGAGCTCGAGACAAGCCATCGGGCCGGCTCATCGAACTCATTCGCGAACCCCCTGCCACCCAGCCGGGGAAGGTTCGCGTCGGATTCCTCCAGTCGCCTCGAGTATCACCTCGGTGACCACTCCCGTGAACTTGATTACGCCGCTCTTCTCGAGGTGGGTGAGGTCCCCGAAGTCTTCCTCGACGTAGCCTGGCCCCGCCTCGAGGGGAACGAAGCGGACCCCCTCCTCCCGGGCCAGCCCGCGCGCAAAGTCCAGGAAGTCGTCCCGAATGCTCGTGTCGTAGAGCACACCCGCGCCGGGATGGATCGGCGGCTCCACGATCACGACCGCGATTCCCTCCTCCCGCAATGCCTCGATCGTCCGCCGCAAGAGGGCGAGGTTGACCTCCGCGTGCTCACCCCGGGTGATCGATCTCACGATTCCGAACTGCGCCTTGCGAACGATCGAGCCCCGGCCAGGGAAGCGGCTATCGAGCTCCGCGACGATCCGCTTGAGCTCCGGAGTGGTGAAGCCGATCTTCTCGGCCGCGAGGAAGGTGGCCGAGCGTTCGGTCTCGGGGCCCGACTTCAGCCGGACTTCGTGCGGGAAGGATCTGAATCTCCCGAATCCGAGCTCTCTCAATACGCCTCTATAGTGATAGGTATTCAAGATCTGCCCCAGCGCGATGCGGTAGAGCATCACCCGGTGCTCGATCGCGAATCCCAAGCCCGCTTCTCGGACCAGGTCCCGAATCGCCGCCACATCACCAAACGAGGAGCCGGGCACCAGCTTGATACGGCTATGGGTCTCGAGCTCCGAGAGGGCCAACACCACGACGTCGGGCTCGCTGGCGACGATGGCGCTCGTGGCTCCGCGCATCTCGAAGGGGAAGAGCTGGGGATGCGCGAGCTTGGCGATCTCGATCCCTGCGAGGGGATCCTCCAGGCCGCTGCCCGAGTGAAAGCCTCGATTGAGACGGCTCGACCCGATGAGAATCACACGCGGCGCGGCCGAACCTCCGGGCTGCCGGTCGAGCTCGAGCAGGGCGATGCGATCTTGAATGAGGCCCTGCTCGAGGAGACTCGGGCTCGTGATCGCTTCGTTGAAGAGCCGCCACACCTCCGGCGAGCGATAGAGGGTGCGATCCACGAGCAGCAGGATCACCAGGGCGCACAGAGCGCCCCAGGGCCACTGCCGGCGCCTCCCGCCCCACCGGCGCCTCTCAGAATTGGAAGTAGATGAAGGGGTCTCCACCGTCTTCTCCCAGAACGACGATCATGAAGGCGAGCAATGCGTAGATCACGGCGCGCGCGGGAATCGGCAATTTCAGGACGATCTCGAGGTCGCCCGTCCGCGCCTGGGCGATCTGCATCAATACCAACGGAGCCAGCAGCACCGCGAAGGGAAGCAGCCACTCGGGCGCCGAGCCCCAGCTCCACGGCGCGGCCAGGAGGGCTGCGTGGCTCATCACCTGGGCCAGGGACTCCGAACGAAACATCAGCAGGCCGAAGGCGACGAGGTGAAAGGTCACGAAGACCCGCACACCGTGCCAGACCGCCCGTCCGAGCTGCCCCGCCGGATCAACTCTGCGCAACAAGGGCAATGTAGCCCGATGGATCCCGAGCAGAATGCCGTGATAGCCGCCCCAGAGAACGAAGGGCCAGGCGGCGCCGTGCCAGAGGCCTCCGAGGAGCATCGTGATCCCGAGGTTCAGCGCAGCCCGTGTGCTGCCCCGGCTGTTGCCCCCGAGCGGGATGAAGAGATAGTCGCGCAGCCAGGTCGAGAGGCTGATGTGCCAGCGCTGCCAGAAGTTGGCCGGGCTGGTGGCGAAGTAGGGGAGTCGGAAGTTGAGCATCAGCTCGAAGCCCATCAGGCGCGCCGCACCACGCGCGATATCGGTATAGCCCGAGAAGTCGCAGTAGATCTGCATCGTGAAGGCGTAGGTGGCGAGCCACATCTCGGCGCTCGTGGGATCCGAGCCCGGTGCGTAGACGAGCTGCACCATGCGAGCGAGGTTGTCCGCGATCACGACCTTCTTGAAGATGCCCCAGAAGATCAGCCAGCTACCGGAGGTGAGCTTGTCCAGCGTCACGCTTCGGTTGCCGAGGATCTGGGGCAGAAAGGTCGTGGCGCGCTCGATCGGGCCCGCGACGAGCTGGGGAAAGAACGCGACGTAGAGCGCGAAATCGAAGAAGCTGCGCGTCGGCCTCAGCAGACCCCGATAGACATCGATCGTGTAGCTGAGGGTTTGAAAGGTATAGAAGGAGATCCCTACCGGGAGCACGATCGCCAGAGCGGACTCGGGCAGCTCGACTCCGAAGCGAAGAAAGAGCGCCCGCAGACTCTCGGCAAAGAAGCCGGCGTACTTGAAGAAGGCCAGCAGACCCAGGTTCACCGCCAGGCTGATGGAGACCAGGATCTTGCGCCGTCGGGCGTCGTCCGTGCGATCCATCCCGATCGCAACCGCGTAGTCGACGACCGTCGAGAACGCGATCAGGAAGGTGAAGCGCCAGTCCCAGGCGGCATAGAAGAGGTAGCTCGCGATCAGCAGGACCCGGTTCTGGGCCACCCGGGCCGCGGCCGGGGAGAGGGCGAGCCCGAGCGCGCAATAGACGGAGACGCAGAGCGTGAGGAAGATCGCGAAATCGAGGCTGTTGAAGAACATCCGCTCCCCCCGCCTTCCGCCTTCGAGCCTTGGGGCGCTGGTGCGCCTATTCGATCGGCTTCAGACCGGCGAGTTGGAATCTGCCCTCACTTCGACCGACGATGATCTCGGCCTTCATCCTTCCGATCGATACGTCATCCAGCTCGAGCACGAGCATGCCCAGGGGATCGACGTTCAATCCGTAGTCTACTCCCCGCAGTCTCACGACCATCTCGCTTGCACCCTCGAGCGGAACGATCCGAGCACTCGACACCCGGGTCGGACCCTTGGGCGAGTAGCGGGTGCTCGTGATCGTTTCGAGGAAGTCGGGCATCCCATCGCGATTGATCAGCGCCGATACGGCGGCACGGTTGCCCGCGGCATAGGCCTCTCGAATCGTCTCGACGAAGGCATCGAGCTCCTGGCGCTCGGAGTCGGAGAGCTCCGCCGCCGGATCTGCGGGTTCCGGCTCCGAGCAGGCACCGCACCCGGCCAGGAGCAGGGCCGCGGCAAGGCCCAGCGCTCGTCGCCGCGGAGATGAGGGCGGCAGCGCATGTGCATGTGAGCGGAAGCTGGGACTCAAGGACGACCTCGTTGAATAGCGGCGCAGTATAACCGACCGCGCTTCCCGAGCCCGGCATCGGGCCGGAGGCGCGTGGGGCAGAGGCGCGTGGGGCAGAGGCGCGTGGGGCAGAGGCGCGTGGGGCAGAGGCGCGTGCCCGACGACTGCGGGAGTTCATCGATGGGCTGCTAGGATGACGTCGAATCCTGAGAAGCGGGCCGTCGCCCCCGCGGAGCCGTCACCGCGATGATCTCGTCCGACAAGCTGCCAAGCCCCTTCTTCATCGCCATTGCGGGCATTGCCCTGTTCTTTGCGGGGATGTGTCTGCTCGCCGCCGGCCAGGAGTCGTTCATCCGCGACGACTTCGCCTTCCTCGCCTACGTGCAGCGCCCGCACTGGAGCTGGGCCGAGGTCTACCTGCCGATCGAAGACCGCTGGTGGTGGGCCTATCGGCCCCTCGGCATGCAGACCTACTTCTACCTCTGCTTCCAGCTCTTCGGGTTGAACGCCTTCGGCTACTTCGTCGTCGCGATCGCGCTCCACTTCGCGACCGGCTACCTCGCCTACCGCCTGATGCTGCGATTCGGCTTCGACGCCCGCATCGCGGCCGTCGGAGGCCTGCTTTGCATCACCCGCTATCCGGCGATGCGCGACATCTTCTACGGCTCGGTCTTCCACTACATCGCGGCGATCTTCTTCTCCCTGCTCGCGATGCTCAGCTTCCTCGACTACGCGCAGCAGAAGACGACTTCGAAGTGGGTCGCGTCCGTCTTCTTTCTCTTCCTGGCTCTGCTCTGCAACGAGTTCGCGGTCGTTCTACCCGCGGTCCTCTTCGCGCTCTCTCTCCACACGGACGGCGTCCCCAGCGACGCGGGGAAGGTGAAGCAGGCCCTCATCCGCAGTCTTCCCCACTGGATTCTCGTGGCGATCTTCCTCGTCTACCGATTCGAGATCATCGCGCCCGTAGAGGCCAATCGCGCCTACGGCCAGAGCTTCGATCCCATCTTCCTGCTGACGAGCCTCGGGGAGCAGCTCACCCTCCTCTTCGCGAATCCCATCTCCGGGTCGATCGCCCTCTGCACGTTCGCCCTCGCCTGGGTGCTGATCCTTCGCAGCGAGCAGGGAAGGGGCCTCGCACGCTCCTGGCTGGTGCCCCTGAGCCTCTTCTGCGCCTCATGGATGCTGGCCGTGATGCTGCCTTTCGCTCCCCTGATGGTGAACCACTCGCGCTTTTCGAAGCCGATCGAGATCCCGGCCTGCATCCTCTA
>CBDUYG010000276.1:0-5130 GCA_965371385.1 uncultured Myxococcales bacterium
TTGCGCTCTCTACCCTGCCAATAAGGGTCGCGCAGACGCCGGATGAAGAGCTTGCCCGTCTCGTGACGGGGCAGCTCGGATTCGAAGTCGATCGAGCGCGGCACCTTGTAACGCGCGAGGTGCTCACGCGCGAAGCCGAGGATCTCCGCCTCCAGAGCGGGTGAAGCCTCGTGCCCCGGCCGCAGCTCGATCGCGGCTTTCACACTCTCGCCCCACTCGTCGTCCGGAATGCCGAACACTCCGACGTCCGCGACGGCGGGGTGCTCGTGCAGGACGTTCTCGATCTCGAGCGGGTAGATGTTCACGCCACCGGAGATGATCATGTTGGACTTGCGATCGGCGAGGGTCACGTAGCCGTCCTGCGAAACCGAACCGATGTCACCGATCGTGAAGACGCCGGGCTCGAGGTAGGAGGCTTCGGTCTTCTCGGGGTCGCCGTGATACTCGAACGCGCGCAGGGTCCGCTTGTGGCGGCAGTAGAGGTGTCCGATTTCGTCTGCCGGGAGCCGCCGTCCCTCGTCGTCGACCGCGAAGACCTCGAAATCCGGTAGACAGCGCCCCACGCTCCCGGGATGTGCGAGCCAATCCGGCGAGTCGATCAGGGTGTTGACTCCGCCCTCCGTCGCGCCCCAGTACTCGACCAGGATCTCCCCCCACCAATCGATCATGCGCCGCTTCACGGCTTCGGATACGGGGGCGGCGCCGTGCAGCACCAACTCGAGCTTCGGCGCCTGGAATCGGGCCTTCAGCTCCTCGGGTAGACGCAACAAACGGACGAACATCGTCGGCACCAGGTGGACGTGGGCGATCCGGAGCTCACGAATCAGCTCGAGGGCGCGTTCGTCGTCCCAGCGCTGCATGATGTAGATGGGCGCACCGTTGGCGTTGTCGTAGACGGCGAACATCAGGGGCGCGGCGTGATACATTGGCCCCGTAATGAGATGCGGCCCGCTTCCATCGAGGCCGACCCGAGCCCCGTACTCCCCGAGGAAGTCCATCGCCCGGGCGACGTTGGCCGGGCGTGCACGCTTGACTCCCTTGGGCCGTCCCGTGGTGCCGCTGGTGTAGATCATGTTGCCACCGGCGGGGCCATCGGGATCCATCGGCTCGGCAGAGGCGCCGGCGAGAAGACGATCGAGTTCGCGTCCGGCGAGGATCACCCGCGCGCCTCCCGCGCCTCTCGCGCCTCCCGCGATCCCGCGCACCCGTTCTCCCCATGTCTCATCGCTGAAGATCACGCGCGCCCCGGAATCCTGGATCACATACGCGATCTCGTCCGGAGCGAGGTGCCAGTTGATCGGCGTGACCCAGACCCCGGCCATGATGCCGCCCAGGATCAGCTCCACGATCTCGAGGCGATTCTCCATCAAGATGGCGACGTGATCGTCCGGCGCGAGTCCCAACTCGTCCCGCAGCAGGTGCGCAATGCGGACGCTTCGATCCGTGAGCTCGGACCAGGTGCGGCGGCGGGTGAAGTCGTCGATCGCGATCTCGTCCGGCCTCTCGGCTGCGAGCTCGAAGTGATTGCGCGATGCGGATGAAGGGGAGGAAGAGGTCAAGACGGGCCGGCTTTCAAGCTAGAACGCCCGCCCAAGCAGCACGCTTCCCGGGCGGCACGACTCGCGCAGCACGAACTGCTCCTCGGGGCTGAGCTGCTCGAAGCGGGTCGGCGGTGTCCCCCGCACGATTCGTGCAGCGCGCTGAATCCAATCAGGATCGCGCTCGGGAAGCTCGAAGAAGGCACTGATCTCCTTGATGGTGTCGAGAGGCTTCTCGACCAGATCCTCGAAGCGAACCTCGAGATACTGATCGCGATCGAGCTTCGAAACCGCTTGAAATCCGTGCAGCACCTGATCGGTCCAGTAACGCCCGAATTCCGCCGGTGCGGGCAGCGAGGCGAGGATCTGGGAGATGGGATCGTCGCCCGTGGGCGCCGCGTGGATGTCGATCGGGCCGAGCTCGGAGACGCGCTTGCCGGACGCGAGCTTCGCATCGTAGATGAGCGAGATCGGAACCCGGTAGGCGTCATGTTCCCGCATCGAGAGCGCGACCTCGTGGCCGTCCCGATGCAGATGGAGGAAGCGCGCCTCGGGGAATTGCTCGACGAGGCCGAGGAAGTAGTCGATCGACGAGCCCGAGCGCTCGATCCATACCTCGTGGCCGAAGCGCTCGGTGAGCCAGTCGAAGAGTTCCAGGTAGTGATCCCGTGGACGCTGGCCAGGCTGGCTCCGGAGCTGCTCCATGACCTCGTCGAAGAGGGCATCGGGATCGTCACTGAGTCGTCCGAGAGCGGAGACGAGGATCCAGGGCAGCGCCTCGTCGCGCCGGTAGCGGCGGGTGGACGACTCCGAATCGTCGAAGGGATAGGTGATCTCATCGACCATGTAGCCCCGGCGCAGGACGGCCGTCACCACGGGCTGCTCGCTCGAAACGAGGTCGGCGATCTCGCTCCCGGGAACCTCGTCGTTCGCGAATCGGCGGGCCATGTCGAGCCCGTTGAAGAACTCGAATACGCTCAGGACGCTCTCGTTCTCCGCCAGCATGCGGGAGAGGAGCGTCGAGCCACAGCGGCCGGTTCCCACCACGAATCTGTGCATATCGGATTGGATCTCCGAGATCGGGTTGGCCTCCGGACGGCCGACGCAAGGCTGCCGGAAGAGCCGACTTTTCCACGGCCCCGCGCCGGACTATTCTGATCCGCTCGGCTCACGAGCGGGATCCTTGGGTCCAGCGATCCGGCGACAGCGCGTGAACTTCGCGGGCCGTCGTCGGCGAGGAGGCTTCGCATACAATGTCAGATTCAAAGGCGGCCGTCGATCCCGACGGTTCAGGCGTTCTCTCGGGCAGCTCCTGGCGTGAGCTCTGCGAGACGCTTCGGCGTGCAGACCGTCTCGTCCTCGCAGACGGGGTCCCGGATACGCCCCGGGATCGCGCCGAAGGCTTCCGCTACCTCACGCGTTTCCTACAGGCGGGCATCACCTCGTGCATTGCGCACGACGACCCCGACTACCCCGTGCTCGGCCGCATGATGGACTACACGATGCCGTGGGGCCTCGACAACCCCGACTGCCTCTACCTCTATGCTCCCCTGCGCGGCGACGCGCGATACCGTCTCTGGGGCAATCGAGGCAGCGCGAATCACATCGACATCCAGACCAACACCGGCCACTACTCCCTCGGTGAGATCGCGGCGGTGCGAACGATGGATTCCGTCGACGGACTGAAGCTCCGGACCGATGCCAACGGAGAGTTCGAGCTGATCCTCAGCGCCGACCCAGCGGACGAGCGCGACGGCCCTGGGGGCAACTGGCTGAAGCTCGAGCCCGACGCCGGCTTCCTCCTGGTTCGTCAATACTTCAACGACTGGAAAAACGAGCGACCCGCCGATCTCCTGATCGAGCGGATCGGCGCTCCCTACCCCGCTCCTCTCCCCAGCCCCGAGTTCGTGGCGAGCCACCTCGAGAAGCTCGGTCGCTGGGTCGAGAAGGGCGGCGCCCTCTGGGAGAACATGAGCAAGGGCTTCCTCTCCATCGAGCCCAATAGCCTCGTCGTCCACTTGCCCGAGGATGCGGGCGAGAATTCGGGCATGCGGGGCCAGGCGTATGGAATGGGGAACTTTCAATGCGATCCCGGTGAGGCGGTCGTGATCGAGTTCGAGCCGCCCGAGTGTCATCACTGGGGCGTGGCGCTCGCCAACTGGTATTGGGAGTGCATCGACTTCGGGACGCGTCAGAGCTCGCTCAACGGTCATCAGGCGCGTCTCGATCCCGACGGCCGCTTCCGCGCCGTGATCGCCCACGAAGACCCGGGCGTTCCCAACTGGCTCGACACCGCGGGAAACCTGCGCGGCACGCTCACCGCCCGTTTCCTCGACGCCGCCTCGGCGCCGGTCCCCGAGTGCAAGCGGGTTCCGGCCTCCCAGGTGCGCGATCACGTCCATCCCGAAACTCCCGTGGTGAAGCCGGAGGAGCGTGCCCGCAGCTTGCGCGACCGTCACCACTCGGTGTTGCGCCGCTACCGACGTTGAAAGGGAGGCGACTCGCCTGGCCACCACACTCGAAGAGCTGCGACGGTGTTTTGCGGGGCACACTCCTCACCTCGGACGCCATGACACCCAGGAGTGGAAGTCGCTCGCCTCGGTTGCGATGGTGCTGCGCGAAGAGGGTTCGGATCTCAGCCTCCTCTTCATCGAGCGCGCCCTCTCCCAGGGCGATCGATGGTCGGGCCATATCGCGTTTCCGGGGGGTCGGGTCGATGCGGAGGACGCCGGGCCGCGCGAGACCGCCGAGCGGGAGACCCAGGAGGAGGTGGGGCTCGTGCTCGCTGAGGCGAATCGGATCGCTCGCCTCGACGATCTGATGGGGCAGAGCGAGTCGATCCTGGTTTCGTGCTTCGTATACGGGGTCGAGTCGGCCGTGCCGCTCGAGCGGAACCACGAGGTCGAGCGGGCGTTCTGGCTGACGCTCTCGGAGATCGAGGATGAGCGGCGTCACGTCGATCGCAGCTTTCCCTATCTCGGTCAGGAGCTTTTCCTTCCCGCAATCCGCGTGCTCGACAAGGAGGAGCCGGTGCTCTGGGGTCTCTCGTACCGCTTCCTTCAGCTCTTCATGGATCAGATCGGACGCAAGATCCGCCCGATGGTCTGGCACTCGAATCTCTGAGGGTCAGGAGCAGCTGCGGCCGCAGCCTCCCTGCATTCCAGCGGCACCCTTGCGGGGTCACGGACGACGGCTCATCGAGTGGGTGAAGCGTTACCGCGATACGGACTCGTGGGATCGGCCCGGGACGCCGCCCTGTTCCTGGATTCCGAGCCCGACGCGGAGCCTCCAGGATCGGCTGCATCGACCGAGGCGCCCGGCCGCGCCCGGCGCGCCTCGCCGGCCATGCGAGCCGTAAAACTCGCGTGGTGGCTGCCTGAGAGGCGGCCGGGATGGTAGCCTCCGTTTCGACTCACACGAGCGCCGGGCCATTCGGCTCTCGCGCTCGTCTGGCGCGCACTCCATTGGAAGCATCCCGATCCCCGAGATCGATCCAGCAGCAATCGATCCAGCATCGAGAGGCGAGAGGATTCATGCCCAGCGACGGAACGGAAATCAAGCAAGGGCTGGAGCGATGGCTCCAGGCTCGTCA
>CBDUYG010000277.1:0-5123 GCA_965371385.1 uncultured Myxococcales bacterium
GCGAAGATCTTCTCACCGCCGGAGTTGATGCACTGGGAGCCGCGACCCAGCAGCGTGATGGCTCCGTCCTCTTCGACGCGTGCCAGATCGCCGGGCAGCACCCAGCGCACTCCCCGGGCATCCGTTACGAAGGTCTCTGCCGTCTTCTGCTCGTCCTTGTAATAGCCGATCGGTATATAGCCTCGGCGCGCCATGCGTCCCACGCGGCCGGAGCCGGGCTCGATGGGCTCGAGATCTTCGTCGAGGACGGCAACGGAGGGCATCAGATTGAAGTGCGGTCCCTGGGTCGCGTCGGCCTGGCCCCCCTCGGTGGCTGCGGTTCCGATCTCGGAGCCGCCGATGCCTCCGGTGAGCAGGATCTTTCCAAACGCCCTCCGCAACAGCTCTCGCACGGGCTCGGTGGTGATCGCTCCGCCGGTCGCGATGATCTTCAGTGAACTCGTGTCGACCTCCGAAGCCAGCCTGGCCTCGGCGATGGGGCGGCCCATGGCATCCCCGATGATGCTGAGCATGATGACCTTCTCCGTCTCGAGGATCCGGAGCACCTCCTGTGGATCGAGGCTCCTGGAGACGGGAAAGAGGGCGACACCGCCATTGAAGAGGGTGATCAGGAACGGCCACTGTCCCCCACCGTGCATCAGTGGCGAGAGCGTGAGGCTGCGCATGGGGTTGGGACTCTCGGCCTTCCCGGCGATCTCCTCGGGTGCATCCATCTGCTTCTGCATCGAGCAGATGACGTTGCGGAAGAAATCCTCGTGCCGCCAGAGCACGCCCTTCGGCATTCCGGTCGTGCCACCGGTATACACGATGTAGTGATCGTCGCCCGAGCGCGATGGAAAGCCCCGTTCGGGGGATTGGCGGGAGAGAGCCTCTTCGTACTCCAGTCCCGGGCCGGGATCCGTTTCGCTCCCGTCTTCGATGACGAGATACGAACGGAGGGCGGGGAACTCGTCGGCGAGCTCCGCGACGCTCTTCGAGAACCCTCGCTCGTAGACGAGCGCGACCATGTCCGAGTTGCCCCAGATGTATCGCAGCTCGTCCGTCACGTATCGGTAGTTGACGTTCACCGCGGCCGCGCGGATCTTCCAACAGGCGATCAGGGCCTCCACCCACTCCATGCGGTTGTAGGCGTAGATGCCGACGTGATCGCCCGGCCGCACCCCTTCGGCCTGGAGGTGATGGGCAAGGCGATTGGCCCTCGAATCCAGCTCTGCCCTCGAAGAGCGCCGAGTTCCAGCCACCAACGCCTCGGCGTCCGGCCCCGCGTCGCAGAGGCACTCCCACAGATCGGCTAGATGAAATTCCACGGTGATGTCGTTCCTCTGGGTTTCAAGAGCTTCGGAGGGAAGAGAATCCGAAGGAGCACTGGGGGTCGTCGTTGCGTCCGTGACGGTAGGGGTTGCACCGGAAGTCGATGAGCGGGAGTTCCATCGTTCGAGTATTTGCGGTCCACACGCCCGTCTCTCCGGCCGAGAGTCTAGACCTTCTCCCGTGACGGAAGCCCGAGCAGACTGCGAAGGATCGAAAGGACCTCGCGACGGTGGGCTTCGAGGCGGTCCTGGTCCGATAGCGGGGGGACCTTCGAGCCGGCGAACATCGGCATGGCGGCCGACAGGAAGATCGTGGAACCGACCAACGTGCTGGCGAGCTGCAACGGGTCTCGCATCGCGGGGCGAAGTTGCCCCGTTCGCTCTCCTTCGGCGAGCAGGTCCTCGAGAATCTCCAGGAAGGGGCCGGCGAAGGCGTGTGCATCGGCGTCTCCCTCGAAGGGTCCCTCGGATGCCAGGCGCAGGACGAGATGCGAAAAAGCGGGCCGTTCGGCGAGAAAATCGACGAACGCAAGGGCCGTGGCATCGAGCCGCTCCGGGAGTGACGTGGGCTGCGAGAGCTCGTGTTGGAGGCGCGCCGCCAGGACGGCCGCCAGACGCTCCAGGGTTGCGCCGCAGAGTTCGCGTTTGTCCTTGTAGTAGTAGAAAAGCGCCGCGCGCTTGACGCCGACCCGTTCGGCGATGTCATCGAGGCGCGTGGCCGAGAAGCCGATCGAGGCAAAGCACGCTTCTGCGGCATCCAGGATCTCTGCTCGGGTCTCGGCGGCGGGCCGCTTTGCTCTGATACGGGTCTGCATTGATATACCAACTTGCGGAAAGTAAGTAACCTCACTATCAATCACTGTCAAGACCGTGAGAGGCGCCCCGGTGGAGACCGGGAAGAATGCCTGGGGAGTCTGGAAAGACGGAAGCAAGCGGCAGAAGGAGACCGATCATGGAGCCCCAACTGAGAATCAGCCGGCGCGGCTTCCTGCGCACAGGGAGCGCCGGCCTGCTCGGCCTCTCCCTTCCCCTCTCCCTCTCCCGACTGGTCCCTCTCGTCCCGAGTCAGGCTCGAGCCGATGCCGCAGTGAGTTCCCGAGCGCCGCGGTACGAAGGTTGGGCAGACGTCTATCGCGAAAGGTGGACGTGGGACAAGATCGCCAAGGGCACCCACCACGTAAACTGCTGGTACCAACGCGGCTGCAACTGGAACATCTTCGTGAAGGAGGGGCTCGTCTTTCGCGAAGAGCAGGTGGCCGACTATCCGCAGACCAACGCCGATGTGCCGGACTACAATCCGCGCGGCTGCCAGAAGGGCGCGTGCTTCAGCCACCGCATGTACGACGCCGGGCGACTCCAGTATCCCCTCAAACGAGTGGGCGAGCGCGGCGAGGGGAAGTGGAAGCGAATCTCCTGGGAGCAGGCCCTCGAGGAGCTTGCCGACGCGACGATCGATACCCTACGGGACACCGGCCCGGGCTCGATCATCTGGGATCTCGGCACCGCGGGCACCAACGGCTGCAATGGCCTCGGCATCGTGCGCACGTGCACGGTGCTCGATACTCCCTTTCTGAACGCCAACGCCGACATCGGTGACCACCATCCCGGGGCGGCGGCCACATTGGGCAAGACCAACTTCGCAAGCTCCGCCGATGATCTCTTCTATTCGGATCTCATCCTCATCTGGGGCGGAAACCCGACCTATACGCAGATCCCGAACGCCCACTTCATCAACGAGGCGCGCTACAAGGGTGCCGAGATCGTCACCATCGCCCCGGACTACAATGCGTCTTCGATACACGCCGACACCTGGGTGCCGGTCAACGTGGGCTGCGATGCCGCCCTGGGTCTCTCGATCTGCCAGGTCATGGTGGAAGAGGGCCTGCACGATCAGGCTTTCATCCGAGAGCAGACCGATCTGCCCCTGCT
The DNA here is from genome assembly GCA_965371385.1 of uncultured Myxococcales bacterium. GTDB lineage: Bacteria > Myxococcota_A > UBA9160 > UBA9160 > UBA4427 > CBDUYG01. The sequence continues at coordinate 3,240 of CBDUYG010000277.1, forward strand.
CGTTCGCAAGGACACGCGCCTCTTCTTGAGACAGAGCGACCTCGAGGAAGGCGGCCGCGAAGACGCATTCTATTTCTACGACTCGGTAGCGGGAGAGATCCAGGAGGTCAGCCAGGCGACTCTCGCCCTCGAAGGCGTCGAGCCGGCACTCGAGGGTGAGTTCAAGGTAGAGACACGCGACGGCAAGATCACGGTGGAGCCGGTTTTTGCGGGGCTGAAGCGCCAGCTCGCCGATTACACTCCGGAACAGGCTGCGAAGATCAGCGGCACACCGGCGAGTCTGATACGCAGTCTCGCGCGCAAGATCGGCCGCGCTCGGGCTGCCACGATACTCACTCAGTCGAACTTCTCGAAGTTCTATCACGGCATCGAGATGGAGCGCGTGCAGATTCTCGTGCTCGCGATGGCGGGACAGATCGGCAAGAAGGGCAGCGGCATCACGGGCTTTCCCTTCATCTCGATCGCGGGCGCCGACGCGCTCGGTATGGCGCCTGGCTGGCTCCCGCCCAAGCTCGGTCTGATGGCGGTGGCCCTCGAGTCCGCCCCTGCCTTCATCAAGGCCAAGCTCGAGGGCCTGACGGATGAGATGACACTCTACGAGCTGGTACGACAAGAGTACGAGACGGGAGGGTACGTCTCCTCGAACCTCTTCTTTCATGAGCACGGAGGTCTCGAAGATCGCCTCGGAAGCTCGCAGAAGTGGGATCCGACGCTGGAGCGCAGTCTGCAGAGCTTCCTGGACGAATCCCTGGAGAAGGGCTGGCAGAGGATCTCCGGGACGGCGCCGAAGATCTTCTTCGAGGCCGGCGGAAACATCCTGCGGCGGGTTCGTAGCTACGACCAGCTCTATGAGGGATTCCTCCCCAAGCTCGACCTGCTCGTGACGGTGGACTGGCGCATGAGCAACACGGCCCTCTACAGCGACTACGTCCTTCCCGCCGCAGCCTGGTACGAACGGGACGATATCACCTGGGCCACGCCGATCGCTCCCTTCGCCCATGTCACGACCCGCGCAGTCGATCCTCTGGGCGAATCGAAATCGGATTGGGCCATCCAGTCGGTTCTGATGAAGGCAATCCAGGAGCGCGCCATCGAGCGAGGTCTCACGCACTTCTCCGATCGAAGCGGGAAGCAACGCCGCCTCGACAAGGTCTGGGACGAGTTCAGCTTCAGGGGTCGCTTCGGCGAGGACGACGGCGAGGCGCTGCTCGAGGAGATTTTCTCGTCCGTCACCAATCTGGGAGGGATCAGCTGGCAGGATCTCAAGAAGAAGGGCTACGAACGCTTTACCGATCTTGGGATGAGCTTCACGAACATCGGCAACGCAACCGACATCGCGCCCGACGAAACGATCACGGCCAATACATGGCATACGAGGGACAAGCTTCCATGGCCCACGCTGACGCGGCGTATGCAGTTCTACATCGACCATCCCTTCTATCTGGAGCTCGGTGAAGAGCTGCCCGTTCACAAGGACAACCCTCCGATTGGAGGCGATTATCCGCTTCAATTGACCGGCGGCCATACGCGCTGGTCGATCCACTCCATCTGGCGAGACGAGAGCCTGCTGCTCCGCCTGCAACGCGGTGAGCCCGTCATGGTGATCAGCAGCGCCGATGCGGCAACGCGAAGATTGCGCGACGGAGAGCCCGCTCGCGTATTCAACGACATCGGCTCGTTCGAGGTGCAGGTCAAGGTCTCGGCCGCGCTTCGCCAGGGGCAGCTGATCGTCTACCATGCCTGGGAGCCCTACCAATTCAAGGACGGACGCTCGCACCAGAGCGTCATTCCCAGCCCCATCAATCCGTTGCAGCTCGCGGGTGGATACTTCCACCTGCGCCCCAATATGCTCTTCGGTGAGCCCGGCTCGAACGACCGGGGCAC
>CBDUYG010000278.1:0-5121 GCA_965371385.1 uncultured Myxococcales bacterium
CGAATTCGATCCCCGAATCGATCGAAACGCCGCGGCTCGTCAGGACGGCTCTGCGCTTCTCGACGACCGGCGCTCCTTCACTCGCTGTCTGAAGGCACTGCTGAGCCAGTTGCCCGCGCGGATCGTGGGCCTCTCGACATAGCGGTAGGAGAGCGTCGCGGCGATCAGCGTCGCGGCGATCACGCACGCGTAGAGGAGCGCGATCTTCAGCGCTCCGTCGATCGGAGCGAGGAAGGGCGCGATCAGGTGAAGCAGGGTCTTGTGCAGCAGATAGAAGCTGAACGAGATCTTGCCCAGGAACGCGACCCCGCGCAGGGTGAGAAAGGAGCGCAGGAATCCGACCCCCTGGGCCGCGACCACCAGGCTCGCGGCCCCGATCCCCATGGCGGCGATCTCCCAGGGCATGAAGCCCGATGCCACCCGCCCGTTCATCGAGTAGTAGTCCTCGACGAACATCGGCGAGAGGAAGAGCCACATCCCCGCGCCGACGAGCGCCGCTCCCCCTGGCCAGGGGAGCCGAGACGCCAGGCTGACGAGCCGCTCCCGGTGGACGAAGAGCAGGACGCCGAGGGCGAAGTCATATCCGTACCACCAGTTGCGAAAGGAGTCGTCGAGCAGGAGAGGGGCTGCGAAGATCGCGAGCAGGGACCAATGGAGCCGTGTCGCGAGCAGGAACATGAAGGGCAGGATGAAGGAGAAGGTCAGCTCGATTTCCAGCGTCCACCCGACGTCGAGCTGCCCGCCCGCCAGTCCCGGATAGGTCAGATGACCGAGCAGCTCAGGGACGCTCAGCTTTACCCACAAGAAGTTGAGGAACCACTGGGAGAGCCCCTGACCGCTGGGAATCTGCATGTAGATGAAGCTCGCCGACCACGCCACGAGCAGGGCGAACATGTAGGGCGGCTGAATCCGCAGGATGCGCCGGATGTAGAAGCCCCCGTAGTCGGCCCAATCGCGGTTGCGCGCGAGGGAGGCGGAGAGGACGAATCCGCTCAGGACGAAGAAGAGCTGCACGGCTCCCTGAGCGTTGAGGCAGATCGCAAGCGGGCTCGAGAGCAGCTCGTACTGGCGCGGTATCGGCATGTCGATCGAGTTGAAGACGTGGCGCAGGAGCACGACGAGGGCCGCAATGCCGCGCAGACCATCGAGGGCGATGAGGCGGCGCTTGCCGTCCACATCCGAGCTATTCGGCATAGCCCAGGGCCTCGAGCGCCTGGCGCACGTCGAGAGGGATTCTGTGCGGACGCGATTCTCCCCCGTGCCGGCTTCTCCAATCGTCCAGGATCTTCGCCAGGCGCGCTCCTTCTTCGGGTGACGATGTGTAGAGGTTCCGTCGCTCGCCGGGATCGCGAGCCAGGTCGTAGAGCTCGTGGCGATCGCCGGCCGAGTGCTGAATCAACTTGAGATCACCCACCCGGATTCCCCACTGCTCGCCCTCGACTCGTTTGCCATCCGCGATGCCCGGATCGAAGTGCCGGCGATGGACGACCACGGGGTGTTGGCTCGCGAGCTTCGCCTCTCCCAGTAGGAAGGGCGACAGGTCGCGACCGTCGAAGGCTCCGCCCCTGGCGTCGATGCCCAGCAGGCCGAGGATCGTGGGCATCATGTCCGCGAGCTCGACCGGCTCCCGCGGACGCAGCCCCGCCGGCACGCGTCCCGGCAGTCGCATCACCAGAGGGATCCGCACGGACTCCTCGTGGACATCGAGGGAGTGGGTCCAGACGCCGTGGTCGAGGAGCCCTTCGCCGTGGTCCGAGGTCAGGATCACCAGCGTGTCGTCCATCAGACCCTGGCGCTCGAGCTCCGCGAGGAAGCGGCCGATCTCATGATCGGTGAAGGCGATCTCGGCGTCGTAGCGCGCGATTTCCTCGCGCACGTCGGGGTCCTGCAGGCGCCCCGGCGCTCCGGGCACTTCGTCCGGCGCAAGGGCCCTGAAACGCCGGCCGAACTCCTCGGGAGGGTCGTAGGGACTGTGGGGGTCGAAGTAGTGAAGGAAGAGGAAGAACGGACGATCGAGCTCGCGCTCGAGCCAGAGCCAGCGCAGCGCTCGCTTCGTGGTGGCGTTGGCCCGCCGGTCGAAGCCTGCCGCGACCCCGTGCCCCTCCCACTCCTCGAGGCTCGTGCTGGCGCCTGCGATGTCGAAATCATCCTGGTAGGTCGCGAACCCTCGATCGAAGCCGAAGCGCTTCGAGAGCACGAACGAGCTCACGATCGCCGAGGTCTGGTAGCCCGCGCGCTCCAGCACCTCGGCCAGGGTGGGGACATCCCGGGTGAGATCGAGCCCGTTCTTCACCAGGCCGTGGCTCAGGGGAAAGCGCCCCGTGAAGAGAGTCGCATGGCTGGGGCCCGTTGCGGCCGCGGGCGCGTAGGCGACCTCGAATGCCATGCCCTCGGCCGCGAGCCGCGAGAGCAGCGGGGTCGTGTTCCGGTGGTAGCCGTAGGCCGACGTATGATCGGCGCGCAAGGTGTCGACGGAAATGAGGAGCAGGTTCGGGCGAGCAGCCGGCGCGGAGTGGGTGGATTCGTCGCCGCTGGCTCCGCTCGCGTCCGCCATGCCGAGTAGTAGGCTCGCGAGATAGACGCTTGCGAAGAGAAGCAGCGAGAAGCCGGACCTGGTCCGCCCGCTACGGGATGTCGCTCTGTTCTCCATCTCGTCCTCTTCGAGCTCCCGCGTCTCACTTTCCACTCGGTGCGCGGCCCCCTTCGAGCGTGGCGCGGCGGGGATGAAGACTCGTAGCTTCCTCTTCATCCGCTGTTCCTCGCTTCGCAGTTTACCGTGCGGCTTCAATTCTGCGCTGCGCCTGAAACTTCGGCGGGCTGCCGGCGAGTCGATGGCCGGCGCCGACGCCGCTCGGCCTCCCCGTCGCACGCCGATCGCGGCGGGCGGATCGCGTGAGATTCCGGCCGGGAACTCGAAGGGTGGTGCTATTCTCGCGCCCCCTTCAGCAGGGTCCGGCCGGACGTTCGTCGCCAGCTGGACCATCTGGATCCTGAGTGGGAGTTGCGGGTGTCACGAAAGTCTAATTGGTTGATGGGGATGAACGTCGTCCTCGGGGCCCTGGCATTTCGCGATCTGCTGCGACTCCAGCCGAAGATGTACTCCGGCGCCTCTTCCTGGAGCCGCGAGGTGGAGGAGTATCTCTTCATCCCCTCCGAGACGGCCCCGGTTCTGGTGGTGCTGCTCAGCTTCTGGCTGGTCTTTCGCCGCCGCCAGGCGCTCTTCTCGTTGCCGCGCGAAAGTGGCCCCGGCTGGCTCGCCGCCCTCTCGCTCGTGATCGGGCTTCTGATCTTCGCCTGGTCGCACTACACGAACGCGCCGGATCTGCAGGTCTTCTCGTTGATCGCGACCGTGATCGGAGGGGCGATCCTGTGGCGCGGGACGGCGGCGGTGCGAATCCTGAGGGTGCCGCTGATTTTGCTCCTGTTCGCGGTGCCCCTGCCCTCGCCCCTGCTCGGCCAGCTGGTCTGGAGCTTCCAATCCGGAACCGCCGAGCTCTCGGGCTTCTATCTCGGTCTGCTCGGGATCCCGGTCCTCGTGTCGACCCACATCATCCAGATTTCCGGTCAGACCTTTCAGGTGATCGAGGGGTGCAGTGGCCTGCGATCTGTCGAGACCCTGGCGATGTTGTCGATCTTGATGGTCGATCTCTTCGACCGGCGCGGCTGGCACGCCGCCTGCCTGATCGGAGCTTCGCTCCCCGTCGCCTTCCTGATGAACAGCCTGCGAGTCCTGACGCTGATCCTGAATCCCCATTCGGCGATCCAATCGATCCACACCGTGCAGGGAATCTTGATCCTGATGGCGGCGCTGATCGTCCTCTATCTCCTCGACGGGGTCCTGTCCCGGATTTCCGCCCCAAGTCGCCCGAGTCATCCCCCGGCGGCATCATCGCCCCCGCCCGCTTTGGATGAGTCGGCCGGCGACCGCCCGTCCATTGCGGTCACGGCTTGTCTCGTCGCGATGCTGCTGGCGACATTCTTCCTGCCCAGGTGGGATCCGGTCGCGAACCGAAAGGGTTTCGTGCTGCTCAGCGAGGCGGTCTCGCGCGATATCGAGGGATGGAGTTCGGAGGATCTCCCCCGGCCGAACGAGACGATCCGATCGATTGCGATCAGTCAGGTGTTGAATCGGCGTTATACGCCCGAGGCCGGTGCACCGAGCGTCGACGTCTTCGTCGGGATCGGAAACCATCTCGATCGCTTTCGCAGCACGTTTTCGCCCAAGACTGCCTTTCCCAGTCGCGGCTGGATCGTCGAGGACGAAGGGGTGCGGACGCTCCACGACCCGGATCGGGAGGTTCCCTGGACCCTGCTCCGCTCGGGAACCCGCCGCGTGGTCGTCTATCACTGGTACGAAGAGAATCGGGGACTCGGGGCCGAAAGCATGCGCAGCCTGCTGGCGCTGGACCGCAGCCCATTCCAGCGAGATCTCGCGACCCTTACCGTGCGCCTGGCCGCGGAGCTACCCGAGCGAACCCCCGAGAGCCTCGCCCTCGTGCACGCCCGGATGGAAAAGCTCTACCACCAGATCGCTCGTGAAATTGAAGCCATCAAACGGATGATGAAGGGGGATGCGGCCGATCTGGTCATGGGTCCATCCGTTTGCCCTTTGTGGGAAAGCTTTTTCCACTCCAGCCCCTGGAGACAAAACACGAAAACAAGCAAAATCAGTGAGTTGAGACCGGAAAGCTCTATGGCATGAGCTTTGCAGTAGTATTCGCTGAGTCCGGAATGCACCCTCCGGGGGCGAGCGTCTGCGGCAATGGACGATGAACCAGGGACTTGGTGATCTTTCGACCTTGATGGAAAGACTTTGAAGGGCGAATCTCAGAGGCTGAGCGGGGCAGCATCGACCGGTTGGCGGGACAGCAGGATCATGAGATCACAAGTGGGTCATGAGTAGCCATAAGTCCTTGAACCAAAAGGCGAAGCCGTAGATTGAGGTGCCGTCGAGTAAGGATGAGGATCAGATCAGTAGGATCAGATTGGTTGGTTGATTGATTGATTGAAAGGTGAGATCGGGAGAGCACCGGGGACCGTCGGCGCGGGGTAGGTAGAGAGGGGCGACAAAAGCCTCACGAACTCGCGGATTCGGATCAAGTAGTGCTGAAGCAACGACGA
>CBDUYG010000279.1:0-5112 GCA_965371385.1 uncultured Myxococcales bacterium
CCCGCAGGGTGTCGAAGGAGATCACGATGACGTGGCGGCCGTTCAGTTTCGCAGCGGGCTCGAGCTTCGGCCCAGCGTCCGTGATCTCGGTGCGATCGCAGGCAAGGCACACGAACCCCATGAAAAGGACGAGGGCCGTGAGCAAGGCGAGTGGCGAAGGACACCCGTATGAGACCATGCCCCCATGTCTTCGACAGGTCATGAGAGCTCGAACCCGCCTCACGCCACCCCGCGATCGCGCCCCGCCCAATAGGGCGCCCGCAACTCCTTCTTCAGGATCTTTCCCGAGCCGTTGCGGGGGATCTCGTCGCGAAAGGCGACCGAGCGTGGAACCTTGAATCCCGCCAGGTGATCGCGCGCAAAGGCCACCAGATCATCGGACGACAGGGCGCCATCCGCTCGAACCACGACCTCCGCGTGCACCGACTCACCCCACTCCTCGTCCGGGACCCCGAACACCGCGACATCGAGCACGTCCGGGTGTCCTTCGAGAGCCGCTTCGACCTCCGCGGGATAGATGTTCACCCCGCCCGAGATGATCATGTCCTTCTTGCGGTCGCAGATGTAGAAGTATCCCTCGTCGTCGAAGTACGCCACGTCGCCCACGGTGTGGAAATCGCCGCGGCGGTCTTCCTCGTACTTGTCCTCTGCCTTGTGGTAGCGAGAGAAGAGACTCGGGCTGCTGGCGTAGAGTTCACCCTCCACGTGGGGTTCGTCGATACGCTCCCCCTCCTCGCTGAAGAGCGCCAGCTCGACGAGGGGAGCGGGGCGGCCGCACGATCCCTTCTTGCGCCGCTGATCCTCGGGCCGCAGGATCGTGTTGACCCCCAGCTCGGTCGAGCCGTAGATCTCGAAGAGCGAATCCTCCGGGAAGTCGTCGAGGTAGGCCTCCTTGAGGGCCCACGACCAGGGAGCCGCGTTGGCGAGGAAGCGCTTCATGCAGCTGACGTCGTAGCGCTCCTTGATTTTGCTCGGCAGGGAGCACGCCATCCTCACCGGCGTTGGAGCAGCGAAGGAGGTCGTGACCCGGAACTCGTCGATCAGGCGAAGCCAATCCTCGGGATCGTACTTGCGCTGGAGCACGACGGTATTGCCAAGTGAGTGGGCGATGACCATGAATCCGCCCGGCGCAGAGTGATAGATCGGCCCGGTCGTGAGATAGACGTCGTCGTGGGTGTAGCCAAAGAACTCGACGAAGGCTTTGTTCTGCTCGACGCTGCCGACGCCGCTCCGCACCGCTCCCTTGGGCCGGCCGGTCGTGCCCGAGGTGTAGATCATCGTCTCTCCGGCCTCGCCCGACTTTCGCTCGGGCTCTCCGGCATCGGCTTCGGCGATCAGGCGATCGGCATCGAGCATCCCCGGGCCCGCCTCGCCGCCGAAGACCAGCACCTGTCTCAGCTTCGGAATCTCATCGCGGATCGAGGCGAAGAGATCTACGTACTCCGCATCGATGTAGGCGATCGTGGCATCGGAATTGTCCACCACGTAGCTCGCTTCCTCGGCCGTGAGGCGGTAGTTCATCGGAACCGCCGTGGCACCGATCTTGCGGCTCGCGTGCACCATGCGGACGACACCGGACGAGTTCGGCCCGCACCAGATGACGCGATTTCCGGGCAGGACCCCCAGCCCCAGCAGTACGTTGGCGAGGCGATTCACCTCGGCGTTGAGCTCGCGGAAGGTCCAGCGAATGCGGTCACCCTTGTGTCCGGCGGGCGGATCTTCGATCAGCGCGAGCTTGTCGGGAATCGCGGTTGAGAATCGCGACAGGAAGTCCTTGCCTGACATCGTGCCGAATGGCCCCCTACATGGACTGACGGTGGATTGAGAGCGAAGTGAGAGTGGATTGAAAGCGGAGTGAGAACAGGTGGAGGAAGAACGTTCTCGATCCCTACTCTATCACGATGTCAGAGCGGGGAGGAACCGTTGCAGCCCCGATCCGAACGGCGGGACGGGCCACTGGAACAATTGACGTGACGAAATGGTCCGGGGAACGAAAATTCGTACGACCGACCCGGAGATCGCATCGGAATCTCTTGCATCCAGGGTCCCATTGGAGGCAAGTTATACGGGTCCGTATTCGCCGGCCCGCTTGCGCTGAAATCGCTCTGGCAACCTTCGCCCTCCCTCTTCCCGCTCTCGCGCGGGTGCGAATCGATTCATTCGCAATCTCGACTGCGGCTTCGATCGATCCGGGGTCCGGTCACAGAGGAGGAATCCTTCATGTCGATTTCAACACGTCTGAAGTGGTACCTCGACAGCCATCATGTCGAGTACGAGCTGGTCTCGCACCAACACACTTCGACCAGCCTCGAGAGCGCGCGTGCGGCCAGCCTTCCCGGCGGCCGCGTCGCCAAGTCGATCCTGCTCGAAGATGAGCGGGGCTATCTGATGGCCGTGATACCGGCTTCATGCCGCCTCGTCATCGAAGAGATCGAGGATCAGCTCGGACGACACTTCGACCTCGCCACGGAGAGCGAGCTCGGCGACATCTTCAAGAGCTGTGAGGTCGGCGCGGTGCCCCCCATCGGCCAACCATTCAACATCCCGACCGCGATCGACGACAGCCTGCTGCGACTTCCCGATGTGTATTTCGAGTCGGGCGATCACGAGGAGCTCGTTCACGTCACGGGCGGCGCGTTCAAGCGGCTGATGGCAGGGGCGCTGCACGGCAGGATCTCGCGGCCCCACTGAGCCAACCGGCCGCCTCCAGACCTCGCCGATCAATCCCGCAAGTAATTGAACTTGCTTGGGAAACATGAAGTCTGACAATTTCGGAATCAACTCTTTCTTCCACACAACGATATTGAATATCGTTTTCAGTCGGCTACCCTGGCTGACCCGGATCGAATGCCGCGCGCTGGGGGGCCGAGCGGGCCAGCGAGCCAACCGGGCAACCCATAGCCGACGAAGAGTGTGTCGAAGTCGAGGAATCCGCCATGATCGTCTGCCACTGCCATGCAAGGAACGATCGAGAGATCCGAGACGCCGTACGCGAGGGTGCGTGCACACGCCAGAAGGTCATTCGAGCCTGCTCGGCGGGCAGGAGCTGCGGCGGCTGCATACCCGCCATCGACGACATCATTCGTTCGGAGCAGGAGAGCGCCGGCCTCGAGTTGGCTGGAGCCGTCGGGGCGAAAGAGCTCACGCTCGCCTGAGAGCGGAAGAAGTCACACGCGACCCGATTGGTCGGCTCTTTCGTGACCGAGAATGATTTTCTGTGCTCGGGCTCTTCGCCCCCGCCCAATTCAGTTGTAGGTTGTGGGTTCGATCCGCATGAAGGCATAAGGAGAGGACCATGCAAGGCGACCCCCAGGTCATCGAGGCGCTCAACGAAGTCCTGAGCTCCGAGCTCACGGCCATCAACCAGTACTTCATCCATCACAAGATGTGTGAGAACTGGGGCCTCACGCGCATCTCCAGCCACAAGCGACACGAATCCATCGACGAGATGAAGCATGCCGATCGAATCATCGAGCGGATCCTCTACTTCGACGGCGTGCCCAACATGCAGCGCATGAATCCGGTGCGTGTCGGGGAAGACGCGATCGAGCAGCATGAGCTCGATCTCGCGCTCGAGATCGTCGCGATCGAGCGGCTCAACAAGGCGATCGCCCTCTGCCGCGAGAAGGCGGACAACGGAACCCGTGAGATGCTCGAAGAGATCCTCAAGGACGAGGAAGAAGGTGCGGATTGGCTCGAGGCCCAGCTCTATCTCGTGAAGGAGGTGGGGAAGGAGGCCTACCTCGCCGAGATGATCAACGAGTAGAGGTCAGCGGAGGTCCACCCAGCGCTGCTCCGCTGAAGAGAGCCGCACTGCGTCCAGCACCCGCTGACCCGCGACGCCGTCGGCAAAGGTCGCGGGAGCGGGGTCCGCGTTCAAGGCCTCGGGGTCGCCGAGGATGCGGCCCGTCATCACGCGAAAAAGCTTCGTATAGGGCGCGAGGTCGAAGCCGGCTGCGTGAAGGTGGTCGTAGGTGGTGACCATGAACTCCGCAGGTGGGGGCTCGGGGGCGGGGTTCACAAGATCCTCCGGCACGTCGAGAGTTCGAATCCCATCGCGATCCGCCACCTTGACGTCGTCGCCCTCGATCCAGAGCGACCCGTCGGTCCCGTAGAAACGCGAGCATATCACCGGCGGGCCCCAGCCCGCCGACGTGCTCTGGAGGATGCCGTCCACCCCGGAGGTCGTGCGGAAGTGGATCGTGTAGCTGTCCTCCACGGTCCAGTCCCGCTCGGCCAGCTGGGTGAGGGACGCGCTCACGCCAGCGAACTCGCCCAGGGTCACGCGGATCTGATCGATGATGTGGGACGCAAAGGCCCCGAGCCACCCCCCTCCCTCTTCACCGCTCGACCACCACTGCGGGACCTCGCCTGCAGGATCGGCGAGCACGGGAACATTCAAGATGAAGGTTGCGATGCGGGGCTCTCCGATCACGCCCTCGCGCACGGCCCGGGTCGCAAGGGCCTGCCCCGTCGACCAGCGAAACTCGGTGCCGAGCTGATGCACGATCCCCGCCGCCTCGGCGGACTCGAACATGCGCAGCGCCTCCTCGGCGTTGCGCGCGAAGGGCTTCTCGCAGAGCACGTGCTTGCCAGCGGCAATCGCGGCGAGGACGATCGGCATGTGGCTGTGGGGCGGTGTCGCCACCGTGACGAGATCGGTATCGGGCAGGGAGAAGGCCTCATCGAGCGAGGTGCAGGCGTGGGGGACTCCCAGCTTCTGCGCCCGCTCGGCGGTCTTCTCGGGGTTCCGACCCACGAGGGCCCTGACTTCGATCCCCGCAGCCCGCATCGCGCGCAGGTGTGTCAACACCCCGAAACCCGTACCCACCACGATTCCGCCCAGCGGCTCCGCCATGTCGATCTCCTCCATCGCGCTCATCGAGAGAGGCTGACTCTAGCAGCCCGATTCGTGTCCTCGATCCTCAGGGCCACGTCGCCTGCGGAGGCGAGAAAGCGTCGGCTCCAGAGACAGCGCGGTGGTAGACTCCAGAGTGTCCACTCGACGGGAGCGTGCTCTGCGCCTGCTCCGTGATCCCCCAACCGCAGGAGCCATCCATGAGTCGCGCTCTCGACATCACGACCTCCCTCGCAACGAGCATCGGCCGCCTG
>CBDUYG010000280.1:0-5106 GCA_965371385.1 uncultured Myxococcales bacterium
CACCCGGGCGAAGCACCGGCTGGTGATCCCGTACTGCTGGGAGTCGGAGTTCATCGTGCGGGCGCGGAAGTGTTTGAAGGGGTGATGAGCGCGAAGGGGGGCAAACATTCGCGGCTCCTCTTTCCGGCTAGATCAAAGCGACGTACGGGTCCGGTAGATCCCTCGGCAGTCTGTTCCGATTGCGGATCTCCTGGAGCACGGGAGAGGCGCGGTACACACGCCCTCGCCTCTCTCCCATCGCCGTCAGAAGCCCTGCTTCTACCAGTCCCTTGAGGTCTCGCCCAGCCGTGGCCCGGTTGACGGCGGCTAGATGGCGATATCGGCTGTTCCGCATCGATCGGCCGAGGGCGGATTCAACAAGGGGTGCAGCTGCACGATCATCGATGCCCTTCCGTTCCAGCTCGCACTCCACGTCCTCCCAGAGCATGCCGATCTCGGCAAGTCGAATCTCACTGATCGCAGCCTGCTGATGGTGCGCTCTCAACATGAAGCGTACCCAGGGGCGGGCATCGCGTTCGGGCTGCCAGCCCCCTCCCCCTACCTGATTCAGGACATCGTAGTATTCAACTGTATTGCGCCGGTTGCCCAGCCACTCTTCCACGCTACAGAATACGGGGTCCAACACTCCTGCTCGCGCGAGGACGAGTGTCTGGAGACAGCGTGCCATCCTACCGTTGCCGTCTGAGAAAGGATGAATCATCACCAGGTTCAGGTGGGCCATGGCTGCGACAATCAAGGAAGAGCTCTCTTCCAGCTGGAGCCACGTCACGAGTTCATCGATGAGGCCGGGGATCAGCTCGCGTTGTGGGCCCTCGTACACCCGGTCACCATCCTCGTTGTGTACGTAGATCGGGCCGGGCCGCCAGGAACCCGGATTCTTCAATGGATCACTTTCCACGATCATGAAATGCAGACTGCGAAGGAGGGTTGCGTCGACTGCAGCGTCCGGGTCGCTACCGTGTTGGATCGCGAAGGTCATGGCTCGTTGGTAACCCAGGACGGCTCGCCACGACCGATCCGAGTGGTCGACGTCGAAAGGGTCGTCGCCGTCTACAGCCGCGACAGCGTCGTCGGCAGACACCTCCAACCCCTCGATGCTATTGGATGCCCGGATGCCCCGTGCTGCAGCGGATCGCCTGAGAAGGCCGGTCCACCTGGCAGGCCTGTCCTGCAGCTGGTAGCGGAGTCGCTTCCATTGCTTGCGGATGGCATCGAGGACCAGCTCTTCCTCGTCGGTGAGATCGGGCGTTGCAAACAACATTTTGAAATCTCGTTTTTAAACAATCGTAATAACTCATTATAAACGACATTATCATGGTATGTAAATGATATTTCGCGCTCCCTTGGCATGCCCGCGGGGCCCCGGATACACCATGGACGGGAACCGCAGCCATGAGATTGCCGCAAGAGGGCCAGGATGATCAGAAGCCCATATTTATACCCAGAAATATCCATAATTATTGACGCGTCCCCCATTTGTGGGTATTTATGGGTACATTCATGGTTATTCTCAATTCACTTCAGTCTCTCCGGATCACGGATGAGCTTCTTCGAGCGATCGCCGAGATCGATGAGTTCAAGGGGAGCTGGGCCGCGCTCGGAAGCCTGGCCCCGGAGCGCCTGTCCGCGCTGCGACGCGTCGCGACCATCGAGTCGGTCGGTTCATCGACTCGGATCGAGGGTGTGCGACTCAATGACTCCGAGGTCGAGCAACTGCTTTCGGGACTCGATACGCGCTCCTTTCGCTCACGCGACGAGCAGGAGGTCGCTGGATACGCCGCGCTGATGGAGCTGATCTTCGAGTCGTGGCGCGACATCGATCTGACGCAGAACCACATCAAGCAACTCCACGGCGTGCTCCTCCAGTTCTCCGAGAAGGACGACCGGCACCGCGGCGCCTACAAGACGCTCTCGAACAGCGTCGAGGCGTTCGACGAGGCCGGCAAGAGCATCGGCATCATCTTCGAGGCCGCCACGCCATTCGACACACCGAGGTTGATGACCGGACTCGTGGACTGGACGCGGACGGCACTCGAGGAGGGAGCGTCCCATCCACTCCTCGTCATTGCGACCTTCATCGTGCGCTTCCTGGCGATCCACCCGTTTCAGGACGGGAACGGGCGACTCTCACGCGCTCTGACGACTCTGCTACTTCTGCGTGCCGGCTATGCGTACGTTCCCTACAGCTCGCTCGAGCGAATCGTGGAGGAAGCGAAGGACGACTACTACCGGGCTCTTCGGCATGCACAGGCCACGCTCGATGCGGACGAGTCACAGCTGATCGACTGGTTGCACTTCTTTCTTCGCTGCCTGGTTCGTCAGAAGGATGTTCTCGGTCTCAAGATCGAGCGCGAACGATTGATGGCTCCGCTAGCGCCCCTCTCCGAGCAGATCCTATCGATTGTTCGCGATCATGGGCGTGTCACGATTCGGGATGCCGTGGCCTTGCTCGGCGCAAATCGGAACACCATCAAGCTACACCTCAAGCTGCTCGTACGAGCCGGCCACCTGGTGCAGCGGGGACGAGGCCGGGGAACCTGGTACGAAAGGCCTTGATCAGCGACGCGCGACATCACTCGGCCAGGCTCTTGCGGTAGAGAATGATGCGCTCGTAGGCTTGCGAGACACAGGCGCAGACCGCTTCGAGTGCTGCCATGGCGGTCTCCGGCAGCCGTTGATCGCCGCTGTCCGCATAGAGCACGTTCACCACCCTGTCGCGAATGACGAGCGGCAGCACGACCATCTCGCCTACGTCGGCACGACCGAGCAGGCGCAGGATGCGTTCGTCGAGCCCGTGATCGGGTGGGGGGCCGCGGTACCCCTCGCCGGTGGCGGCCGGTTGCGCGAAGACACTGTCGGCACCGACCGGAATCACGATGCCCTCCACCCCCCGATCCAGCCCCTCGGCACAGAAGCCCATGATCGCGTCGGGATGCACGACGAAGAGCGCCACAGCAGGGACGTAGGCCCGTGCCAGGCGTAGAGCCAACGCGGCCACCTGATCCCGGTCCGACGCCTGGGCGATCTCGGCCTCCACCGCCACCACCTCGGCCAGTGTGGAAGGGGGAACCGCGGGCGGCTTCTGGGCCACCGTGGGCACCACGGACGTCGGCTCGGACGACTGCCCCTGCGACTCGACCCGGGCGCCGTTGCTCTCGGCGGCTTCGCGAGCCCGGGCCAGATCCGCGTGGAGGCTCATGAAGCTATCGGCGTCCAGCAGCTCCTCTTCGTTGCTGAGCGGGCCGATCCCCAGAGCGTCCATCGCGCGCTCCCTGGCAGCATGAGCGGGCGCGGCTTCGGGCGGTACCTCGTTGGTCAACAGCAGCTCCTGTGCTCGCTGGCGCATGGCTCTCACGAAGCGCAACGGCCGGCAGATCCCCAAGTGCTTCTCGAGCGCAAGCAACAGCTCGGTCTCGGGGACCACGTAAGGCTGCACCCTCCGTCCGGTCGCCTGCGCGACATCCCGGATCTGACCTGAGTCCCGGGGATCCAGCATGGCCACATGGAGCACGTCGCCCTCGAGCTCGAGAGCAAGGAGCGAGTGGCACCGGACGAGTGCGATGGGGACGGCCTTCAGGGCCGCACGTTCGGGATTCTGCAGCCGCTCCGGCGCAGCGGCTGCGATGCCGGTGAAGAGAGCCAGGTGCAGGATGAGATCCTCGGGGCTCAGCAGCTCGAGCTCCACGAGATTGGTCCCGAGACGACCGCCGTAGACCACCTGGGACTTCAACGCCTCCTCCAGCTCGGAGGCCGTAACGAGGCGGTTCTCGCGCAGATATTTTCCGAAGTTCTTCATCGACAAATCGCTGCGATACTCAAATGCACTCTTTCGGATCGAAGCTCGCGAGACTTGACAGGCGCCCCCTGGAAGTCGGTGAGTCAACACCCACCCGGTCTGGCGGCAGTAATGCGACGAAGTAACCGGATGCGCGAACGAGCCGATCCCATTCTGCGGGAGTCCGGTCCCGAGCAGTACGCCCAGGGTGCGGGTTCTGGTCGTCCGGTTGGTGGATCGAAAGGACCCCTACTCGCGGTGAGCCGCAGACCTCACATGAACCGCTTCAGCTCGCGGCGGGCGATCACCATCTTGTGGACCTCGTCGGGGCCGTCGGCGATTCGCAGCATTCGGCCGAAGCGCCACATGGCGGCTACGGGGGTGTCGTCGGAGACGCCGAGCGCTCCCAGGCTTTGGATCACGCGGTCGAGCACCGTCATCATCATGTTCGGGACGACGACCTTGATCATCGAGATCTCCTGGCGGGCCTCCTTCTTGCCGTACTTGTCCATCTTGTGGGCGGCGTGAAGGGTGAGGAGGCGCGCCTGGTCGATCTCCATCCTCGAGGTTGCGATGAACTCCTGGATGAACTGCTTGTCGCGCAGCAGGCCACCCGCGACCTCGCGGTTGTTGGCGTTTCGGCACATGATCTCGAAGCCGCGCTCCGCCATGCCGATGGCGCGCATGCAGTGGTGGATGCGACCGGGGCCGAGGCGCGCCTGGGCGATCATGAAGCCTGAGCCTTCGGGGCCGAGCAGGTTCGTGGCGGGCACGCGGCAATCTTCGTAGCGGATCTCGCAGTGGCCTCCGCCCCCGGTATGCCCCATCACGGAGACCGGCCGGATGATGTTGAAGCCCGGGTTGTCGATCGGCACGAGGATCTGGCTCATGCGCTCGTGGGGAGCGGCGTCGGGATCGGTCACGACCATCACGATCGCAAAGGCGGCCCCGATGGCGCCCGACGTGAACCACTTGTGGCCGTTGATCACGTAGTCGTCGCCGATGCGCACCGCGTGCGTTTTCAGCTTGGTCGGGTCGGAGCCCGAGACCTCGGGCTCCGTCATCGAGAAGCAGGAGCGGATCTCTCCGTCGAGCAGCGGCTTCAGCCACTTCTCCTTCTGCTCCGGCGTGCCGAACTCGGCGAGGATCTCGGCGTTGCCGGTATCGGGCGCCTGGCAGTTGAATACGCGAGACGCAATGCCGCTGCGGCCCATGATCTCGCAGAGCGGCGTGTACTCGAGGTTCGTCAGCCCCGCGCCCCACTCATCGTCGGGCAGGAAGAGATTCCACAGCCCGATCTCCTTCGCCTTTGCGCGAAGGTCCAGCATGAT
>CBDUYG010000281.1:0-5092 GCA_965371385.1 uncultured Myxococcales bacterium
GCGATTCGGAGGTGAATTACTGGGCGTCGCGGTCGCAGCGCTCCAGAGTGAAAGACCACCGCACGAACGCGGTGGCCTTTCTGTGAAGATTTCGGTGAAGATGATGATCTAAACCCTACTTCACCTCGCAGACACCTGCAGACCGGTCGGCCTTGCAGTCGCCGGCGTAGAGCGGCTCATCGTTCTTGAAGTCCGCGTTGTTGCAGTTCTTCCATCCATGCCCGGACACATCGAAGCCGGCACAGAAGGCTTCCTGGTCACAGCCGTTGCCATCCACCTCGGCGCCGGCCGGAGTGTTGGGGCAGAGATCGGTCGAGTCGTGCTCCCCGTCGCCATCCGCGTCCTTGAAAGTCGCGAATCCGGCGGGGTTATGGCGGCGGTTCACCGTGCGATTGCGGGCCACCAGATCGGCACTGCGCTCTGCCGCCGACACGGACGGGTGATCGCTAGGCAGGTGATCCCGCAGATCCGCCAGGGGCACGACCAGGACGTTGGGCGCAACCAGGACATTGGGATCAGCCGGCTTCAGCCAGCGCATGAAGATGGCGCCCTGCTCGTGATCGCGGGTATCCAGCCAGTTGGGAACACCCGGATCCGCGTGCGCGATGACGTAGCGGTACATGCCGTCCGAGTCCTGGTAGGACTGGGACGGGTTGTGGGAAACCATGCGGGAGCTGTAGTCCAGGGATTCCAGCCATCGATTGCCCAACTGGATGTTCCCGGCCCGAACATCCGCCGGATGCCGCTCGATGATGATCGCCATGTCGGTGGGCAGGTCATATCTCGCATTGGTGGCCAAGCTGAATGCCTGTCCGGCACCGGAGCCCGGGATCAGCGGGGTTCCCGGCGGGGGAAAGCTGCCGCCGGCCGTCAGGTCCTGCATGAAGAAGTTGTAGGGCAGGGTCGAGAAGCTGTTCAGGATGCCCTTCGTCTGGCCAGCGGCAAGGAACGAATCGCCCAGAAACTGCAGCGGCGACAGGGTGGAAATCGGCGCCGAACCGGCGTCGGCGTTCGTCACTTCGACCTGGACGGACGGCTCGATCTCGTTCGTCCAGTCGGCGAAGATGACACGCACGATCAGCTGCGAACCAGCCGCCGTGAGCGGCAGGAAGTTGGGGGCACCGGTCGTGTTGCTCTCGGCGATGATCAGCTCATAGCCACCATCTGAACCGACCACCATGTCATCGCTGGCGATGGTCGGGCCGGCGAACGTCAGCGGATCGATGAGCTGGAACGTCACGACATCCGCTGATTCCAGATTGCCGAAGATGCGGTAGTCGTAGGGAGGCGACAGCGGGGTCACGGCAACCTGCGTCTGGTCCGGGCTGTCGAAGCCGATCTTGCAGATGCCGCCCGGACAGCGGGAGATCCGGGGATGAAGCGGATCCTGCTCGTACTCCCGGATGGAGAACTCGGCCAGGCGCAGCACATGGCGCAGACCCTCGGCTTGATTGGTTCCGTCTGCGGGCTCGTTGGCAAGCACCGTGTCCCGTCCCTCTTCAAGGATTTGAACGATGCAGTCGAATCCCGTCTCGCTGAAGGGAAATCCCGGCGGGCACGGCGGGCCCACCTGCGCATTGGCCGTCGTGGCCGCAAAGAGAACCAGGAATCCCGCCAGGAGCTGTGCATTTCTCGTTTCTCGCAAGACTTTCCGAATCATTGTGAAACTCCTCTACTCCCGAGGATCCCCGGCCTGCGGGGCCTCGAGTTTGCGCGCGGTCCGCGATGCGGCCGCGCAACGTGAGTTCGGTCGATCGCTGGTAGAGAAATCGAATTCGCGACTCCGCGCCTCAACGCCGAACGGGGTGGAAGAGAAAGTCTGAATCGGGTCGATTGGGGATTCTGCGCCGATCGGGAGCGACATCTGGTGAGCGAGAATCAGCCGGAGGATGAAGAATTCGTGCGTTCGCACCCACGGGGGAGCCCGTCGCACGCACGGGCACTCGCATTATGGGGTTCCGCCTGGGCTAAACTTGCTTCCATGCGGGGACGGCCGGTACGAGGATCGACACCCGGCCTCGCGTGGAGTGCCCCCTCTCGCGTGGAGGTGAGCGCTGGCTCCGAGTCCCGCTTGAGCGTCAGCGCATGAAGACAGCCGGTCTCGTCGCGCTCTTTGGCGCGTCTCAGGGGTACTTGCTCTCTGCGGTCATCCTCGCAGTCGGGAAGGGGAACAACCGGCTCGCGAATCGCTTCCTGGCCGCGTTCGTGTTCGTCGAATCGACGCGCCTGCTACTCCCCTTCTGCGTGCAAGCGCAGCTTTCCGTTCCCCCGACCTTCTACATCGTCTTCAACATCGCCCTCACCGCCGGCCCCTTGCTCTATCTCTACGTTCGCGCGCTGACGGACGAGCGCCGAGCGGTGAGCCCCCGCATGCTGCTCCACTTCACCCCGATGCTGATGGGGTTTCTCGCCTCCTCTCTCTATATCTCGGAGCTCGGCCGGATGACCTCCGGGCTCGACTCGGACGGCTGGTTCAGCGCGACCACCCGCTCCCCCATGGTGGTCCTCCATGCGATCGTGAGCGCGGCGATCACGCTGATCTACGCCATCGCGTCCCTTCGCTGCCTGCGTTCCCACGAGGTGAACATCCGGGAGCAGTTCTCGTCCTTGGAGAAGATCGACCTCGGCTGGCTGCGCGCCGTGATCTTCGCGGTAATGACCGCTTCGGTGATCTACCTGGGTCACGACGTGCTTCGCCTGGCCCTGGGCTGGGATGCGGCGGCCAAGCTCTGGGGCTCGATCGTATTCACAATCTTCGTCATCTATGTCATCTCGACCGGCGGTCTCCGCCAACCCCTCATCTTCGGCGCAGCGGCCTCGCCGAGCCCCCGTCCGTTTCCATTGGAGCCACCTGAGGCGGGCCCGGCCGTCGCGGGGGTGGGGCTATCGGTGCGGAGCCGGACGAAACACCGAAGTACGAGCGCTCCGGCCTCGACGCCAAGCGTTCATCGGCGCTGTGGAATCAGCTCCAGCGGGCGATGGAGGTCGAACGCCCCTACCTCGACAGCCAGCTCAGTCTTCGCTCGCTGGCCCATTCCCTGGACGCGATCCCGCAGGACCTGAGCCAGGCGATCAACACGCATGCCGGGGCTAAGTTCTATGAGTACGTGAACGGCCACCGCGTGGAGGCCGCCAAGGTGCTGCTCTCCCAGCCGGAGAACGACGACCGGTCGCTCCTGGACATCGGACTCGACGCCGGATTCAACAGCCAAGCGACCTTCTACAAGCATTTCAAGCGATGCACGGATACGACCCCAAAGGAGTACAGGAAGCGCGGCCGGGACCCGATCCTGCTCTAGGTGGAATAGCGACACGCATCGGCGGAGGATGGCGCGGACGGTCGCTCGGAGCTTCTCGCGGGACAGGCAACCCCGGGGCCGCATAGGGCCGCTAGGGCCGTCATCCGTGCCGCGCCATGCCGCCCCTCGCCGCCCTGTGCCGCCTTCCAGAGCTAACCCCCGTCATTCCTCATCTTTGGTTCCCTTTGCCAACGTGAGGGTCTATCGACCGAGCTACTCGTGTTGAAGCTTCGAAAGCTCAGGGGAGGGGCAGCCCGGCGGTGGGTTCGCCGTCATTCGCGACCAGCCGACGAAACGCCCGCTTAACGGTCCTGACGGATTCCCAGCATGAGGGGAGTGCACGAGTCCGGCGAGAAATCCTGGGCTCTACTCTCCATCGCCATCGCCATCGCCATCGCCATCGCCATCGGACGCGTCGATGTAGCCGAGCGCCTCGAGGTGCCTGCGCATTGCCTCCGGTAGCTCCTCATCCGTCACGGTGCCCGAGCCCTCGATGACCCGCAGCTCGGCGCTTCGAACAGAACTCGCCTGCTTGCGGGATTCGAGTCGAGCGACGAGCTCGGCGACGCGTTCGGGATGCCGGCCGGCGAGGTTCCACGACTCTTCGGGGTCCATCTCGAGATTGTAGAGGGCGTCCTCTCCGCTGCGGCGGTTGCGAACCAGCTTCCAGGGACCGGCTGTGACGGCCTCGATGTGGTGATTGTCGAGCCGCAATCGGGCGTGGCGCTCGTCGGGCTCGCTCGCCGGCCCGCTGCTCCGGGGAGCGAGGAGCGAACGGCCATCGACGGGTTGGGGAAGAGCAATACCCGTCAGCTCGAGCAGGGTGGCGGAGATGTCGATCAGCTCGACGGACTCCTTTACACGACGAGCCACCGGAACGCCCTTCGGATAGCGGAGAATCAGGGGAACCCGCAGGGATTCCTCGTAGAGGGCAGTTCCGTGCATGGGCCTGCCGTGTTCCCAGAACTCCTCGCCGTGATCCGAGGTAAAGAGGATGACGGTGTCGTCGTAGACTCCGCTCGCCTGGAGGTAACGAATCAAGTGGCCGAGGGAGTCGTCGTTGAACGTCACTTCGGCGTCGTAGAGCGAGCGGATCCGCGCGCGATCGGCAGCACTGAGATCCGCGCGCGTAATGGCCAGCTTGTCGTGATCGACCCGACCCGAGTAGTCGCCGCCGTAGCGGTCGAACTCCGGGGGCGGCTCGTAGGGCCAGTGAGGATCGATCGCGAGCACGAAGAGAAAGAATGGGCGCTTCGCTCTTCCGATCCACTCGATCGCCAGCTCGGTCACGCGATCCGAAGCGGCGACCTCGTGGGCCGATGTCACGACGTCCTTCTCGCCCGCCTCATAGGTCTCGATGAAGTCGTCGAAGCCCTGATCGAACCCATAGATCGCGCCGGCATTGGGGTTCGTGACGATCGCTCCGGTCGCGTAGCCCTGGTCGGAGAAGGTCTCGGAGAGAAGCACCAGGTTCTCCGAAAGCACCTGATCGCGCTCCTCCGCAGCGTGGAGATCGGGATAGAGCCCCGTCATGATCGAGGCCACCGAGGCGCGAGTCCAGGAGCTCGGCGCATAAGCGTTCAGGAAGAGCGTTCCGTCTCGCGCGAGAGCGTCGAGGTTCGGGGTCTTCACTACCGGGTTGCCATAACGCGCGAGCGAGTCGGCGCGCAGGGTGTCGGATACGTAGAGCAGAACGTTGGGGCGGCGGGGACGCGAGGATTCGAGCAGGTCCGCCGTCGCGCGGGCCGATGCGGCGATCCCTGCGGCGTTCGGATGCTGAAGATCGTTGAAGA
>CBDUYG010000282.1:0-5061 GCA_965371385.1 uncultured Myxococcales bacterium
CCGCAGCGACAGGAGGCTCGACCGATTCTCATGCAGAGCCGCTTGACGCTCGAAGGGATCGGCTTCCTGAGCTACGGGCCCTTCGATCTGGCCGTTGCTGTGGGCGAGTGCGTGACCCTCACCGGCGAGTCGGGCTCGGGGAAGACCCTGCTGCTGCGCGCCATCGCGGACCTCGATCCCCATACCGGCAGCGTGACCCTCGACGGCGCTCCCTGCAGCTCGCTTCCCGCCCCCGAGTGGCGCCGGCGCGTGGGCCTCCTCTTCGCCGAGAGCCGGTGGTGGCGCGACACCGTCGGTGAGCATCTACACGACCTCGCGCCGGGCTGGCTCGATCGGCTGGGATTCGAATCGGATGTACTCGATTGGGAGATCGCGCGACTCTCCACCGGTGAACGCCAGCGCCTCGCGCTGCTCCGCCTGCTCTGCAATCGCCCCAGCGCGCTGCTGATCGACGAATCCACCGCGAATCTCGACGAAACGAACACAAGGCGCGTCGAAGACCTGGTGACGGAATATCGAGCCGAGAGCGGGGCCGCCGTCCTGTGGGTGACTCACGATGAGGCCCAGTCGCGGCGCATGGGAGCCCGGCGCTTCCGGCTGAAGGACGGGCGCCTGGTCGAGGAGCCGGCGACATGAATATCGTCCCGCTCTCCATGTTCGATCTCGCGCTCGCCTCCCTGGCGGTCATCCTGGTTGCGGCCCTGAGCTGGAGGATGCGTCTCGGGCTGGCGGGTGGCCTGCTGATCGCGGCCCTGCGTACTGCCGTGCAGCTCCTACTCGTGGGTCTCGTGCTGCGGACCCTCTTCGCGAACGTGAACATCCTCTGGGTGATGGGGATCGCAGTCGTGATGCTCGGGGTCGCCGGTCGGGAGGTGCTCGCGCGCCAGAAGCGGCGCTTCCGGGGCCTCGGAGGATACGGAATCGGAACGAGCTCGATGTTCGTCTCTTCCTTCAGCGTCACGATTCTTGCGCTGATCGTCATCATCGGCCCCGACCCGTGGTACGCACCGCGCTATGCCATTCCCCTGCTCGGGATGGTGCTGGGCAATACGATGACCGGCGTCGCCGTGGCTCTCGACCGCCTCGTTCAGGGGGCCTGGGATGGGCGACTGGTGATCGAGCAGCGGCTCGCGCTCGGCGAGCCCAGGGAAGACGCGATCCGAGACGTCGTGCGCGAGAGCATCCGCGCCGGAATGATCCCGATCATGAACGCGATGGCTGCCGCGGGCATCGTGAGCCTTCCCGGCATGATGACCGGGCAGATCCTCGCGGGCAGCTCTCCCCTCGAAGCCGTGCGCTATCAGGTCCTGATCATGTTCCTGATCGCAGGAGGCACGGGCTTCGGCACCCTGTTTGCGGTGTGGCTCGCAGCTCGGCGCCTCTTCGATGGACGTCACCGATTGCGCCTCGATCGCCTCACCCAGGCCGGAAACGGTCGAGTGCGGTGACCGACGTGGATCGGGGGAATGAGCGGCGACGGAAGACGCGAAGGCGTCTCTCGCGCAAGCCCGGGTACATCGAGGATCGACGCAGTGAGAAGGCCTCGAAAATGCAGTGCTATTGCCGTCCGCAGCAGAGCGCTCACGAATAATTCGGGCTAGTCGCCCATCAACTCGAGGATCTTCTTCCCGTAGCGCTTCATGAAAGCGTTTCCGATCCCGCCGATGGCCTGGAGCTCGTCGCGGGTGCGTGGGCGCTGCGAAGCAATCGCCACCAGGGTCTGATCCCGGAAGATCCGGAACGCGGGAATTCCGCGGTGGGTGGCTTCGTCTAGTCGAAAGCGGCGCAGGCGTTCGACCAGCTCCCTGGGAGCGTGTGCATCGAGGGGCTCGGCGGCCGACGCGTCGGCGCCCGAGGCCCGCCGCCGACGCGTCGCCTTTCGGGCCTTGCCGCTACGGGAGCGCGTCGTCGAGCGTTTGCGCGAAACGGCCTTGCGAGCCTTTGCCTTGCCGCGATTACGAACGCACACCTGGGCCAGGTCGTCTGCACCTGCCCGCCGTCCGCTCGGGGTGATGGTCGGGCGATGGAACTCGATCCTTCGGCCTTCCGACTCGAAGCTGGCCTCTTCGATGTTCACCAGCCCTTCGCGAAAGAGGGCATCGAGCAGATCTTCGAAGCGCGTGCGATCGAATTCGTCGCCGAAGAGCTGGGAGTGCAGGCGTCCGCTGCTGGGCGCGCCGTGGGCGCTGAGCTCCTTGAGGATGCGCTCCATCGCGGCCTGCTCGGCCGAGGTCGCGAGATCGCTCGCACGCGCGAGCGCGCCGCGGGGATCGCAGCGGTCGCAGTGACCGCAGTCCTTCCCCGAGTCGGCCTGATCGCCGAAGTGCTGCACCAGACGCAGCATGCGGCAGCTGCGGCTCTGGGTCAGGCCGGAGATCTGCTCGAGCTGTGCCTTGCGATGCTCGAGCTGGATTCGATAGGGATCGCGCCATGCGAGATCGCCGCGTCGGGCGTTCTCTTCGGGGTCGACGAGGGCACCGCCGTGGATCCAGAGCTTCTCGAGGGCGCGCTCGCAAGTCTCGGGATCGAGCCTCAGCTCGCGCTGGAGCGCTGCCTTCGATCGAGGCTTCGGGCCGAGGGCATCGTAGATCCGGGCGAGGATCTTCATTTCGGGGTAGTCGCGCTCGAGGAACCACTCGTGCGTGCGGCGGTCGGCGTAGCTGTGCAGCAGGATGGCGCGTGAGGGCAGCCCGTCGCGACCCGCGCGCCCGATCTCCTGGTAGTAGCCTTCGACACTCGCGGGCAGGGCGGTGTGGATTACGCTGCGGACATTGGGCTTGTCGATCCCCATCCCGAAGGCGATCGTCGCAACCACCACCTCGAGCTGATCGGCCTGGAACGCCACCTGCGCCTTGTCGCGCCGGCGCGCGTCGAGGCCGGCGTGATAGGCGGCCGCGGGGAACGCCGCGCCGAGCAGTTCCGCGAGGCTCTCTGCCGATTTGCGGGTCGGTGCATAGACGATCGCCGGCCGACGCTCGGAAGCGCTCAGCAGCTCGGTCACGGTCTCCGGCCGCCGCGACGGGGCCTCCTCCACGACCTCGATCGCGATGTTGTCGCGCCGGAAGCCGTGGATGAAGCGCCGGGCCGCGGGCGTCGCGAGCTGCTCGACGATGTCCTGCTGCACGCGCGGCGTCGCGGTCGCCGTGAGGGCGATGATGGGCGCGGGTCGCAGCGCCGGAAGACGGTCCTTCAGCATCCGGTAGTCGGGGCGGAAGTCGTGACCCCACTGGGAGATGCAGTGCGCTTCGTCGATGGCGATGAGTCCCGGCTTGCGCCGGGCAAGCAGCTCCGGGAAGCCCGGGACGCTGAGTCGTTCGGGAGCGATGAAGAGGAACTCGAGCTCGCCGGCGAGATATTCGCGGCAGACCCGGCGCGAGTCCTCGCGTCGCCGGTCGGAGTGGATTCGCTCGGCCCGCAGACCGCGCTGGGTGAGGGCCGCGACCTGATCCTCCATCAGTGCGATCAGGGGACTCACGACCAGGGTGGTGGCGGCACGCGCGAGACCTGGAAGCTGGTAGCAGAGTGATTTTCCAGCTCCGGTCGGCATCACGAGCAGGGCGTCGTGTCCCTCGATGAGGTGGCGGCAGACTTCCTCCTGATGCGGACGAAAGCTCTCGAAGCCGAAGCGTTCGCGCAGCAGGTCGACCGCCTTCTCGGGCGGAGTTGGCTTCGGGGCCGGGCGCGCACTCGGCGCTGGCTGGGCAGGGGAGGGGCGCGCTGCAGGTGAGCCCGGCGCCGGGGAGACCCTCGTTGCCGGAAGAGTCGACCCGGAGGATGGGCGTGGCGCGGGCGAGCCTGGCGCGGACGCGGCGCTCGATCCGGTGAGGTGCTGTTCGCCCTTCGGAGCCGGCGCCGAGGTGCGGTCCGGTTTTCCGGTCGCCGCCGCCGAGGTGTGGTCCGGTCTTCCGGTGGGCGGGGCCGGGCGGCCAGGGCTCGTGCCCGCCGGGAGCTCTGCGCCACGGAGCGACCCGACGATCGATCGGACCAGCACCTCGATCTCGCCCAGGAACTGCGGAAGATCGACTTCCGAACGTCGGATTCGCTCGAGGTCTGACTCCCAATGACCTGTCATTTCAGGGCTTTTTGCCCTGGGGTCGACGGCCTCGATCAGCGCGATTCCCTTGCTCGTCGCGTGAAGGGACTTCTTCTGCCGCGTGATGTACTCGCGCCTCAGCAGGGTCTCGATGATCGCTGCGCGAGTCGCAGGCGTTCCGAGGCCCCGCTCCCTCATCGCTTGCGATAGCTCCTTGTCGTCGAGTCCCTGGCCGGCCGTCTCCATCGCGGTGAGCAGCGTCGCCTCGGTGAGGCGCCGGGGCGGGCGCGTCTTCTTGCTCTCGACCCGAGCGTCGAGCACCTCCTGGGCCTGCCCCTCTGCCAGGCCAGGCGGCAGCTCCGGCTCTGCCCCTGGGCCGCGTGCCGCTCCCTTCCCGGAAGCCGGAGCAGCCCTCTCTCTCGTGCTCGGGGAGGGAGGATCGAGGACGCGCCAACCCACGCGGTCCACACGAGTGCCGCGGCTTTCGTAGAAATCGAAGAGCGGAGCCGGGGCAGCCGGCTGCGTCCCGTCGTCCATTTTCGAACGCTCCGCGGGATTCGTGATACGGGTGATCACGGTGGTGGTCGAGTAGAGGTGGTCCGGATGCCAGGCGGCGAGCAGACGGCGACAGACCAGGTCGTAGATGCGCGCCTCGTCGCGGCCGAGCTTCAGCCCCGTGGGCGAGGTCGTCGTCGGAATGATCGCGTGGTGGTCGCTGACCCGGGCGTCGTCCACGAAGCGTGGACCGAGCGCACGCTCGCCCGTCCCCGGTGCGAGATCTTCGCGATAGAGGGCGGAGATTGCTTCGACCACGCTCCCCAGATTCGCGGCGACGTCGTGCGAAAGGGCCCGGCTGTCCGTGCGCGGATAGCTGAGAAGCTTCTTCTGCTCGTAGAGCTGCTGGGCGACGTCGAGGGTGTGCTTGGCGGAGAATCCGAACAGGCGGTTGGCGTGGCGCTGGAGCTCGGTGAGATCGTAGAGGCGAGGCGCCGGGATCTTGCGCTGGCGCGCGTCGATCGACTCGACGA
>CBDUYG010000283.1:0-5040 GCA_965371385.1 uncultured Myxococcales bacterium
GCGCTCTTCGAGCACGCAATCGCGAGCTCGTCCTGGACCCTCCCGAGCTTCGCTTCGATCTACACGGGCCATCACCCCGCCCAGCACGAAGCCGGTGAGCAGCTCGAGAGCGAGCAGCTCAGCATCACCGGCATCCGCGAGGACCTCCCCACCCTGGCCGAAATCTTCTCCGAGGCGGGCTATGCCACCGTGGCGTTCGCGAACAACCCCTTCCTCCACCGCAAGTTCGGGGTCGCCCGGGGCTTTGCGGACTACTCCTTCGTGCCCGCCAGCAATCGCAACATCCGAAGCGCTACGAAAACCGTGGATCTCGCCCTCGACTGGATCGATCGACATCGCGGAGAGCCCTTCTTCGCAATGATCCACCTCTTCGATCCCCACATGGATTACGAGCCGCCCGAACCGGTGCGCGGAACCTTCACGAAGGGCTACCGGGGCAAGCTCTCCTTCCCCGTCGGTGACGGGTCGAAGATCCGCAACGGCAAGTTGATCCTCGACGCGGCGGATCGAGAGTATGTGGGCGGGAGCTACGACGAGGAGATCCTCTTCACTGACGGCGAAGTGGGCCGCCTGCTCGACGCCCTCGCCGAGCGGGGCTTCCTCGAGAAGGGCGTCGTCGTGCTCACTGCAGACCACGGCGAGGAGATCTTCGACCACGGCAGCTTCGAGCACGGGCATACGGCCTATCAAGAGCTGCTCCACGTTCCCCTGATGATGTGGGGCGCGGGCATCGAGCCGGGGCGTATCCCGACCCCCGTATCGCACGTCGATCTCTTCCCGACCCTGCTCGACGCGGCGGGGCTGGCTCTGCCGGGAGACCGCCCGGGGGTATCCCTTCTCGGGCTGTTGGAGTTGGAACACGGCTCCGCTTCACCTGATCGGCCGATCCTGGCCGATCGCACACTCCATGGCCGCCGCCACCGGGTGCTGATCCGCTGGCCCTGGAAGGCAATCGATGTCGAGGGACGAAGCGCCGCGATGCTCTTCGACCTCGAATCCGACCCACTCGAGCAGCATGACCTCTCCGAGGCCCAGGCCGAACGACTCGCAGCGATGCTGGCAGAGTTCGAAATTCTCTCCCCGACTCCAGATCGCGAGGATCATGAGCGAAGAGCGGTAGCTCTTGATGACGCGATTCGCGCCCAGCTCGAGGCCCTCGGCTACTCATCGCCACGCGGTTCACCACACGTATCGCCGAGCGGCGAAGAGGACCTGTGAATGGTGAACGCCTCCGAAGGGAAGGAAAGATTCGATTCTCGCGTGCAGCGCGATTACTTCGAAGAGGCCGAGATCGAGCACTTCCGCTGGACGACCGCCGGGCCCGGTTTCCATCAGACCGAGGACGATCTCCTCGCTCCCATCTGCGCTGAGCTCGAGGGCCCTTGCCTGGAGATCGGCTGCGGTGAGGGAAACAACCTCGCCCGACTCGCGCGGCACGGCGACTGTTACGGCGTGGACCTCTTCCCCAAGAAGCTCTCCTTTGCGAGCAGGGAGATCCCTGGCGCTCGCTTCACCACCGCAAGTGCCGATCGACTGCCTTTCGCGGACGCGAGCTTCCGCACACTCTTGATTCGCGATCTTCTCCACCACGTGGAAGACCCGGGCGCGGTGCTGGAGGAGGCGATGCGCGTCCTCGCGCCGGGTGGGCGTTTCTGGCTCCTGGAGCCCAACGCTCGCAGCCCGATCGTGCGCCTCCAGATTTCCCTCGTTCCCGCCGAATCCGGGGCAAGGAAGTTCAACGCCGAGTATGTCGCCGGCCTGCTCGCGGATCTGCCCCTCGAAGACACTCGCATCAGCGCAGAGCAGCCCTTCCCTCTGCGCCGAGTGTTGTTCCACTACGAGCTCGGGCTGCCGGGCCTGGGCAATTCGAGGCTCGCCACCCGTCTCATTGCCGGCGCGGAGAAGCTCCTCGGCTCCCTCGTGCCCTCGTCGTACCATTGTTACGTGGTCGCTGCGGCGAGGCGCTCGTGAGCTCAGGACTCGTTCAGGCTCATGATGAGCTGGAAGTAGACCTCGGGCGCGGAGTCGATCGCGAGCCCGAATCCGGGCTGGGCCATTGTCGGCCGGTCGGAGATGTTCGGTCCCGATGTATCCGAACCCGAGAGAGGGGCGGGCGTCGCTCGCACACAAAAGGGCTGCTTTCACCGGGCACCTCTTCGCTTCGTCCGGCTCTCCATGGAATCTCGCATCGGTGGAGGTCGTCGACCCACTCCGTCTCCGCGCGCTCGAGGGTACGAGCTCATTGCAAAGATCCGGAGTCCCTGGAAGTCGCCACATCGGCCGGGATGACGCCCAGCGGGAGGATCAGTCCGGCCCAACCTCACCTGCCGCTGAAGTCCAACCACCCGTCGTGACGATACCCATCCGAGGTGGGGTGGTGCGTGCTTCTCCGCTCGTGCTTCTACCCGAAGGGGAAAACTCTCGACGATGTCGGCAGATCAGCCGCAGGACGACGAGCTGCAGAGCGACCGGCGAGGCGATCTTCGCATCGAGACCCAGATGTGGGTGCGTGTGATCGGTCGAGACAATAAGCCGAACCTTCGCACCGGCAACATCTCTGGAAACGGTTTCTTCTTCGAGGTCGAACACTGGTCCGGGAGGCCGGGCGACATCGGGGTCATGGAGATCAGCAGCGAAGATCGGGCGCAGACGTTCACCACTATGGCCAGCTTGGTAGGGGTGATCGGCGCCGGCGATGCTCAATGGAGCTCGGCCCAGAAGGGCGTGTCGTACGAGTTCCTTCCCACGGACGAAGCCACTCGAGTGGACATCGCTCGGACGGTTCGCCACATCGCCGAGCAGCACCCCGAACAACTGGGGGATGCCGGGTTCGAGGACTTCAGATCGGGTTCGGCGAATGGGATGCTTCTTGGGGGAGCCGCGACCAGCGGGGGCATCATCGAGGCGGGGGCCCACGTTCGCCTCATCGTCGATGCCGCAACACTTGGCAGCAAGCGCGAGGTAGCGGGAGTGGTGGGAGACATCACTGAGTCGTTGCAGGCCGACGGCACGATTCGCTTCTGGGTTCCGGTCTTCGTGACGGGGGGCGCGCAAAGCCCGGAGGCGGAGTCGAGGACCCCGGAAGCCCCGATGGAGCGGCCCGTCCCAGCCGAACCGGCCGAAGCCTCCCCAGGCCCGGAATCGATCATCGACGTGATGTGGAAGGATCTGGTCCCCGAGGCGCAATCGATCATCGGGGAGACCGACTCCGGCTCCTCGCCGACAGGAAAGTCGCACCTCAGCGGCCGGCTCTCGCAGATCTCGTTGCCGAGTGCCCTCTGGCTTCTCGATCAGGAGGACCTGTCGGGAGTGCTCGAGTGCCAGCGGGAGGACGAGATCATCGTTCTCTACCTCATCGAGGGGAGCGTGATCGACGCCGATTCGCCGAACGACGAGCGGGAGCCACGCGAGCATCTCTCCGCCCTCATGGCCTGGGAGGACGGAGAGTTCGAGTTTCGCGTCGAGGAGATCGATCGCCCCGACCGAATTGGTGTTGCGACCCAGGGGCTGCTGCTCGACCTCGCAGTGGCTTCGGACGAGGAAGCCAGGTAGGAGACCCGATTCGGGCTGCTACTCCTGATCCCTGGTCTCGTCCTCATCCTCATCCTCGGTCCTGGATGTGGGATCCGGATCGGGCAGCTCCTCGGGCTTCGTCAAAGCGCCAACCCCCGCGGACTGCGCGTCTTGCAGCTCGGCATCGCTGAGCACCTTCTCCCGCTCCCTTCGCTCCTTCCTGGACAGCGCCAATACACTGAGCGGATCCGCGCGTTGCCAGAACGGCAGGGAGGAGAGTGCCATCGCGGTCAACGAGCTCGTGCGAGCGAGCAGCGCCAGCACACTGGCCGAGACACCGAGCGCGAGCTGCTCGATGCGAACCCTCGTCTGCTCCGACTCCGTCTGCCTGCGATCCTCGTCGTCGGAAATTTCGTCTCCCAGAGTCTCCAGGGCCTGCCACATCGCCTGCTCGCGCGAAGCGACGAGCCTGAACTCCTCGTCCCCCTCTCCCGCCAACCGCGGCCGGTCGCTCTGCGTCACCGCGGGCAGCTGGCGATCGCCCAGATCCGTGAACGATTGGGTGGACTCGAGCGCGAGCATCTGGATGGGAGCCCCCGATCCACCGGGAATGAGGTCATGAGGCGGGGGATTCGGTCCCACCACATCGGCCTCCGGATCGGCGGGATCCTCTTCTTCCGGGTCCGGCTCCGGATCCGGATCGATCACCGGATCCTCGAGCGGGTCGGTTTCCTCCTCGGGTGGGAAATAGACGTCATTGAGGTCCACCGTCACCGATGCGGTGTCGACGGCGCCGTTCTCGTCCTGTACCTGGACCGTCAGAATGAAGTTCGAGTTGCTGTCGAAGTTGAGCGCGTTCCCGTTCGCCACCGTGATCTCGCCGGTGCCGGAATCGATCGCGAACGCACCGCCGGTGTTGCCAGCCGTGATGCTATAGGTCAGGCTGGCGCCTGCATCCTGATCCGAGGCCTGCACCATACCGACACTCGTGCCGTTGGCGGTGAACTCGTCGATCGAGACGTCCAGATCCCCTACGACCGGTGGGTCGTTGATGTCATTCAGGTTGATCGTGACCATGGCGCTGTCGCTCTTTGACGGCGTTCCGTCGTCGCTGACCTCGACGGTAAGATTGAAGGTAGGCGCGATCTCGAAATCGAGTGCACCGGTCGTTGCGACGGTGATCTCGCCTGTGCCTGGATCGATCGTGAAGGCACCGCCTGTGTTACCGGCGGTGATGCCATACGTGAGTGACTGACTCGCATCCACGTCTGATGCGAGCACCGGGCCGACTACGGTCCCCACAAGGCTGTTCTCGTCGACGTTGCCGAGAGTCTGGTCGTTTACGATCGGAGCGTCGTTCGCTCCCGTGACCGTGATCGTCACGGTCGCGGTGTCGGTTCCGCCGTTGCGGTCCGTCACCGTGTACGTGAACGTGTCGGTCGTGGTGTCGCCGACCGCGAGCGATGCGAACTGGCCGTTCGGGTCGTAGCTGAAGCTGCCGTCCGGGTTGAATGTCACGTTGCCCTG
>CBDUYG010000284.1:0-5037 GCA_965371385.1 uncultured Myxococcales bacterium
GGCGGCGTGAGTCGGCAGGCTCTCCTGATCATCGCCGGAGCCGGCTCCGGCAAGACACGCACCCTGGCCCACCGGGTCGCACATCTCTACAACGCGGGAGCGGATCCCCGGCGCATCCTGCTCCTCACCTTCACTCGCCGGTCCGCGGCGGACATGGTGCGGCGCTCCAAGCGGATCTGCGCTGGGGCGAGCAGGGCGATGTCCGATGGCTCTCGCGAGATCGCTCTCTCCTGGGCGGGCACGTTCCACGCGGTTGCGAATCGGATCCTACGAGTTCATGCCGCATCCATCGGTCTCAGCCCCTCATTCACGGTGTTGGACCGCTCGGACTCGGCCGACCTGATGAACATGCATCGCAGCGAGCTGGGTCTCGCCGGGAAGTCGTCGCGCTTTCCGAAGAAGGCCACCTGCCTCGCCATCTACTCTCACGTCGTCAACGCCCAGCGCCCCCTCGAGGAGACGCTCGCGGATGCCTTCCCCTGGTGTGAGACATGGGCAGACGAGCTGCGGGGGCTCTTCGCTGTCTACGCCGAAGCGAAGCAGCGGCACAACGTGCTCGACTACGACGATCTGCTGCTCTACTGGCACTACCTGATGCAGGAGCCCGCGCTCGCCGAGCGGGTCGCCACGCTCTTCGATCACGTCCTGGTCGACGAATATCAAGATACGAACGCGCTCCAGGCCTCGATCCTGCTCGGCCTCAAGCCGGACGGCGCGGGACTCACGGTAGTGGGGGACGATGCCCAATCGATCTACTCCTTCCGGGCCGCCACGGTGCGCAACATTCTCGATTTCCCCCAGAACTTCCAGCCTCCCGCCAGGGTCATCAGCCTCGAGCAGAACTACCGCTCGACCCAACCGATCCTCGAAGCCTGCAACGCCGTGATCGCCGAAGCGAAGGAGCGCTTCACCAAGAGCCTCTTCTCCTTGCGCGAATCTCGGGAGAAGCCGGGGCTCATCACTGTCGAGGACGAGGAGTGCCAGGTCGAGTGGGTGGTCGGGCGCATTCTGGCTCATCGGGAGCAGGGCGTGCCGCTCCAGCGGCAGGCCGTGCTGCTGCGAGCATCGCATCACAGCGATGCTCTCGAGGTGGAGCTCGCCCGGCGCAACATCCCCTTCGTGAAGTACGGAGGGTTGAAATTCCTGGAGGCCGCTCATGTCAAGGACCTGATCTGCATCCTGCGCTGGGCCGAGAACCCGAGCGACGCCCTGGCGGCCTTTCGGATCCTGCAGCTCCTGCCGGGAGTGGGGCCCGGGTACGCGAAGCGCGCGCTCGAGCATCTCGAGTCCGAGTCCTTCGACCTCGATTCGCTGGGGAGATTTCGTGCGCCCGCGGCGGCTGCTGCCCACTGGCCCGGGCTCTGCGAACTGCTGTCGAAGCTGCACGACGGCGGGACCGATTGGCAGGGGCAGGTGGCGATGGTGCGCCGCTGGTATCAGCCCCAGCTCGAGAGGATCTACGACGCTCCCCACATCCGGGCAGGCGATCTCGAGCAGCTCGAGCTGATCTCCGGGGCCTATCCATCGCGCGAGCGCTTCCTCAGCGAGCTGACCCTCGATCCCCCATCCGCGACGGGGCAGCACGCGGGGCCTCCGCTCCTGGACGAGGACTTCCTCATCTTGTCGACCATCCATTCGGCGAAGGGACAGGAGTGGGACGTCGTCTATCTGCTGAACGTCGCCGACGGCTGCATTCCCTCCGACATGGCGACGGGCAAACCGGAGCAGATCGAGGAGGAGCGGCGTCTACTCTACGTAGCCATGACCCGGGCGCGGGATCACCTCTACCTCATCCACCCGCTCCGATTCTTCATTCGGCAGCAGCATCGCCGGGGCGACCGGCACGTCTACACGCCTCGCACCCGCTTCATCGGAGATCGGATCATGGGCCGCTTCACCCCGTCCAGCCATGGGCGTGGGCACGGGACTCCTGGCGAGGACGGAAAGGGCGGGGCGGGGCGGCCTCCTCGCATCGACGTCGCGGCACGGGCGCAAGCGCTCTGGAAGTAGCGCACGGGAGCGGGTAGGCAGGCAGGTCTGTAGATGGGTAGGCCGATAGATGGAAGAGTCAGTCCTGTGGCCAGTCGGGCCAATCCTTCGCCACGCTGAGGCTCCACTTCGGCTTGCGTCTCTCGACGTAGGCGAGGGCACCTTCGAGGGCGTCCGGAGCTCCCATCACGTGGTGGTGGAGCTCCGTCTCCCTGTGTTCGACCTGTTCCGCCGTCAGGTTCTGGGCCTCCCAGAGGAGCCGCTTGGTGATCGCGACCGAGAGCGGAGCGGCGTTCTCGGCGATGTCGCGGGCGATCTCCATCGCGGCAGGCAGGACCTCGTCGGCCGGGAGCACTCGACTGGCCAGCCCCATCGCGTGAGCCTCGTCGCCCTGGATCTTGCGTCCCGTGAGCAGCAGATCCGCGGCGTTGGCGAGGCCGGCGATACGTGAGAGGGTCCAGTGGGAGTAGCCGTCGGGCATGACTCCCCGGCGGACCTGGAGGATTCCGTACTTGCCCTCACGCGCGATGATGCGGATATCGCACTGCAGAGCCAGGGTGAGGCCGATCCCGACCGCATGGCCGTTGATCGCGGCGATCACGGGCTTGCGGATCTCGAAGGCCGCCGGGGTAACGCCGGCCGCGCTGAAGCCCCGCATGCCCTTCTGGGATCCGAACGTCTTCTCTCCTGCGCTCATGTCGGCTCCGGCGCAGAACGCCGCGCCCGCACCCGTCAGCACCACGGCGCGAACTTCGTCGTTCTGATCGCAGTGGGAATAGGCCTCGCCGAGCTCGATCCCCATCTTCCCGCTGTAGGCGTTGAGGTGATCTGGGCGGTGGAGGGTGATGAGCGCGACGCCCTCCTCGATCTCGAAGCGAATATCCTCTGTAGAGATGGTCATTTTCCCCTCTCCTGTCGCGTTTGTTTCCTAGTAGATCCATCCGTTGGAACACACTAGCGAAGCGAGACGGGGGATGGGTTTCGTTTTGCCTTCAAGCACCTGCACGGAAACTTGCGCTTCGCGTCCGACCCGAAATGGTGTCACACCCGGGCCTGCAAGAAGTTGCACGAGAGCGCATGTTTTGGCTTGAACTCATGCGCCCGGCAATCGTATTCTCTGAACGTTGGCAAGGTGCTGGCAGCCCCCGGGTGATCTTGATCCCAGTGAGGTCTTCCGGGGGCAAGTGCTTTTTCCAGCGAGCCGGTCAGCCCCTCTTTCAGCCTGCGAGTCTCATCCGGCGAATCACAGACTGCGAGTCTCAGTCCGAGAGTCTCAGTCTGAAGGTTCCAGCCTGTAGGTTTCAACCCGTAAGCAGCTCCGAAGCAATTCTCTTCGCGAGCCCACCGTCGATCTCGCCCTTGTGCGCCTTCATGAGCGCGCCCATCACGCGGCCGACATCGCCGGCGCTCGAAGCCCCCGAGCTCGCAATCGCCTCTTCGACGTAGCGGCGTGTTGTTTCTTCATCTGCAAGAACGGGCAGGAACTCTCGGATGACGGCCAGCTCGCCGCGCTCGTTCTCGGCCTGCTCATCGCGGCCGGCGCTCTCGAAGGCCTCGATGCTCTCGCCGCGCTGCTTCTCGAGACGCCGCACCAGCGTGATGCTCGTCGCGTCGGGGAGATCCTCGGAGTTGTCCTTCTTCATTTCGTTCAGGAGCATGCTGCGAATACTTCGCAAGGCGTTCAGCCGAATCTTGTCCTTCGACTTCATCGCCTCCTTGATCTGGTTGCTGACATCCTGAGCAATCGACATGGGCATCCCTCCCTCTTGCTTGCGTGGCGCACCTCGCACGACCACTTTCCGCTCACCCGTTCCCTCTCTACCACTGTCCGACGTTTTCCATCGACGCCCAGGGCTCCTGGGCTGGAAGCGGCGCACCCTCCTGAAGCAGCTCGATCGAGATTCCGTCGGGTGAACGGACGAAGGCCATGTGGCCATCTCGGGGCGGGCGATTGATCGTCACCCCGGCATCCATCAGACGTTGACAGGTCTGGTAGATGTTCTCCACGCGGTAGGCCAGGTGTCCGAAGTTGCGCCCTCCGTCGTACTTCTCCGGATCCCAGTTGTAGGTCAACTCTACCTGTGCCAGCTCGTCACCCTTCGCGGCAAGGAAGACCAGGGTGAAGCGCCCTGCCTCCGAATCGTGTCGCGCGAGCTCCGCCAATCCAAGGTGGTTGCAGTAGAAGTCGATCGATGCGTCGAGGTCGGTCACTCGGACCATCGTGTGCAGGTATTTCATTCGGGCCTCTCCTCTGGCCGTCTTCAAGCGGATGCCGCAGGCAACCCCGGCAGAGCGAGAGGCCGCATCAATACCAGCGCCAGGGTTCGGCCTCGAGTCGCGAAGCGGGTAGCGCTGGCGCTCACGCCGAGGGGACAGCCCCGGGTATCCATCAGCGAAGCCTCGAAGCAGCGCGAATCGTCGCCCTCGCCCATCGCGTCGAGCTCGGTCCACCAGCTCGCGCGAGCGGCGACGGGTACGAAAGACATCGCGTCCACGCCGAGCAGAGCGTCCCGGTCGAGGCCGAGCAGCGAGCCCGCGGCGGGGTTGGCGTCCTCGATCGTTCCGGTGTCGGTGTCGATCGCGATGAAGGCCTCGCTGAGGCGGTCGATCGCAGCCACGACCACTCGGCGCTTGGCGCGTGGCGTGCCCCGGCTCTTGCGTCGATTGCCCGTGCTGCGAATGTGGATGCGAAAGCGATCGACCAGGGGCATGAGTGTGTTGCGCAGGCGCGGGCCTGCCGCGCCGCCGGCGATCCCGACGGCGGCTTCCACCCAGGCTCCCAGCAGGGCCTCGGTTCGCCGCTGGTTGAGACGCAGGCCGTCGAGGGCGGGGGCGGTCTCGACACCCCGCTGAATGAAGGCCGAGACGTACGAGCGGAATCGGCGCAGGGCCTCGGCCTCCGGCGACGATACCGCGGGAGCTGCCGGTCCCAGGCGCTGATTCATCTGGGTCTCGATCTCGTTGCGACGCGAGATCAGCCAGGCCGCGAGCTCCCGATTGGCTTTCACGCGCCGAACTGTAGCTGTCCCGGCGTCGTAATCATCCCTC
>CBDUYG010000285.1:0-5035 GCA_965371385.1 uncultured Myxococcales bacterium
GTTCTCGTTCATCGAGTTCGGCATGGGTATGGACAAGGCCCTCTACCTGAGCGCATTCCCCACCGACGGCCCCACGAGCGTCGATGGCAGCCTCGACTTCACTTCCCAATCCTTCCTGGAGTTCAACTCCATCGCGCGTCCCGCCTGGGACTACTTGGAGACGCACTACGCCGGCTTCCAGTTCGATGACGGAACCAAGACCGTCTACGGCTGGCTCGAAATCCAGTTCAACGGCACGGGGGATCTCACGATCTCCCAGTGGGCCTACGAAGATGACGGCTCACCCATCGTCGCCGGCGCCGTACCGGAGCCGAGCACGGCGCTTCTGCTGGGGCTCGGTCTTGCCGGTCTCGGCCTCGGAGCCCGTCGGCTCCGTGCGGGTCGGCTCCGTGGGGGACCTGGCCCGGTCGATTCCGCTGCCAGAGTTCCTCCTCGCCGCGATCGCGGCTGAGCATTCCTCGATGACGTCCTCGGACCCGCTGCAGAGTCGGTACGACGAGACCCCCTATCACGATCAGGCATTCGCCGAATTCGATCTGGCGCGAATGCTCGGGATGGCTCAGCTCTTCGGGCTACGCGGCCCGGACGTCGATGGGTCCTCGCTGCGAGTGCTCGACCTGGCCTGCGCCTCGGGCCTTCATCTTCGGGATCAGGCTGCCCGCTATCCGGAGGTGTGGTTCACGGGGATCGATTTCTCCGCGCAGGAGATCGAGTCGGGGCGCAAGGCGATCGCCGAAGCGAAGCTCGATAACGTCGAGCTGATCCATGCGGATCTCCGCGAGGTCGAGATCGACGAGGCCGCCTTCGACCTGATCGTCTGCCACGGCGCCTTCTCGTGGGTTCCCGACGATGTGAAGGATCGCATCCTGCAGCTCTGCCGATTCGGCCTCGCGCCGAGCGGCGTCGCCGCGATCGCCTATCTCACCTACCCCGGCTGGAAGCAGAAAGAAGCACTGCGCGAGCTGCTCGCGATGCGCGTCGAGAACATTGCCGAACCGGAGGAGCGCATTCGACAATCGGCGCTTCTGCTGCGCTTCCTGCACGCGGGCTACTCGGCTCATGAGGACAACTGTCATGCGCAGAGCCTGAAGGAGGTCGTCGAACGCATGCAGAAGAGCTCGGCGAACGTGTTCCTGCACGACGAGCTCGGCCGGGAACACGACCCCTGCTACTTCATGCAATTCGCGGAGTGGGCGGAGGAGTGCGGGCTCGCCTATCTCGCCGAGGTCGACCTCGCAGCGATGTCGGCGGACGGACTTCCCGCCTCTGCGAGCGGACTGCTTCAGCAACTCTCGCCGGATTTCCTCGAGACGCAGCAGCTGATCGACTTCGTGGTGAATCGATCCGGCCGTTCGTCTCTCCTCATTCGCAACGACGCCGTGCTCGACCGCAACATCACGTCTGCGTCACTCGCATCGCTTCAACTCACGACCCGTTGGTGGGACGTGACGCCCATCAACGCGCCACCGGGAAGAGCCCGCAGCTTCGAGTCCCATCTCGGAGGCAGGCTGTCGACCGATGACCCGACCGTGCAGCGACTCCTCGCGCGGCTGGCGGAAGCCGCACCCGATTCGATCGCGGTCGCGGACTTGGTGGCCGGAGAACGGGAAGTTCATGGATCCAGCGACGCAGGCGCGCGCGATGACGAGGTACTGAGGGCCCTGCTGGGGCTGATCGGACAGGGTGCGGCGGAGGCGCGCGCAGGAATACCCAGTGGAGCCACTGGTCATCGCAGCCGCTGACCGAACGAGGATCGGGGTAGAGATTCAGCGCGCGTTCGGGGGCCTCGCGACCATGACTCCTGGATTCGAGAACTCTCCGGAGCGCAGCAGGGCGTTTGTCGGCATTGAAAGTCGTGCAATATGGCACTACACTATATGCCAAATGGCAGAGGAAGGAATTCCATGAGCGCGGCGGCCAGAATCGTTGATGTGCTGGGGGGGCCGCGGGTCATCGGGCGAAGCGTGAGGTCGCTCGATGACCTCGCGAAACGACTGCGAAAGGGACTCCCGTACTCCTCGGTGGAGTGCGTGATGAATACTCTCGGGATCTCACGCGAGGTGCTCGCCGAGGCGCTTCAGGTTCCACCGCGCACGCTCGCTCGCAGAAAGCGCGAAGGGGCTCTCGGCCCGGGCGAATCCGATCGCCTGTACCGGCTGGCGCGCGTCGTGGCGCACGCACATGCGGTCTTCGAGGACGGTGAGAAGGTTGCCACCTGGATGATGCGGCCCAACCGAGCGCTATTGGGCCGGTCCCCGATGGAGGTCCTCGATACCGACATCGGAGTTCAGCAGGTCAACGATATTCTTGGGCGGATCGAATACGGCGTCTATTCCTGATGAAGGTCTACCGCATCTGCAAGCGCACCCGCGCCAGGGCGGCGTTCAGGGGAGATGGCGCGCGGCGGTACGCCGGCCGCTGGCACCACACCGGGATTCCAATGGTCTACACGGCACAGTCGCTCTCTCTCGCTGCGTTTGAGCAGCTCGTCCACTTCGATCTCGACATCGCTCCCACGAACTTGGTTTCGATCGATCTTGAGATTCCGCCAGGGGTCACCATCCGACGGCCCGTAAAGACGCTCCCCGGGAACTGGGCTGAGATTCCCGCCCCGGAAGAGACGCGAGACTTTGGATCGCGTTGGTTCGAATCCATGAACTCGGTCGCGACGGTGGTCCCCTCAGCGGTGATCGTCGGCGAAATGAACATTCTCCTGAATCCTCTCCACGAGGACTTCGCGAGGCTCGAGCAGGGCGAACCAAAAGTCTTTGTTTTCGACCCGCGCCTTCGATAAGCAGCGCAGCTCAGCTACATCTGGCGTTGTCACCGTTGTGGGATTCCAGACACAAAGAGCCAAGCAAGCAGATGCTCGACCCTATCTACGGAAATGGAGCACGAGACCAGATTCACGGGCCAGCGCAGCCAGGCGAAGCCTGGCTGCGAGCTGGTGAAGCAAGCGATGGTGGCGACCCTCACGTTGCCCACGTGAGGGTCGCCCGTTCGAAACTGGTCTCGTGCGCCATGAATAGATGGCCCCGTCAAGTATTTAGCTTGGCGGGGTTGTTGCGTTTACATGTCCCCCACTATATTCCGCGCAATCGGGGGAGGTCGTGACTCCGGCTTCCGAGCGATGAGGAACTGATAGCCATAGTGTTGGCCGCATTCTTCTCGCAAGGCAATTTCTGTCCGAGCCAGTTAAATGACTGACCTCGCGACATCATCAGCGGCGTATTGCTCTTCAAGCCCTTTAGCCGCAACGGGGTTGGTACCGCAAGAAGGCGATATTCGGGCAGATTCGCCAGGATCTTGGCGAGGTATTTCGACGGCTTGCGGAGCAGAAGGGGAGCCGGATTGAGGAAGGTCACGTGATGCCGGATCACGTGCACATGATGATTTCCATTCCACTCAAGTTCGCCGTGGTACAATCACTGTTTCATGCAGGTGATAGTGGGGACGCCAAGACAACCGAGTCTGGAGACTGATCAATGGAATTTTCCGACCAGCATCAGGGTACCGCGCAGAGATGCTGCATGGCGGTCGCTTCGTGTCTAGCGCTTTTTGTCACGCTGCAGGCGCAAGTCGCCTTCGCGCAAGCAACCGCGCCGGGGTTCACGATCACTACGTTCGCGAGCGTGCCCGACCCCTTGAAGATCTCCTTTGCGCCCAATGGTGAGTTGTACGTGGGACGCAATCCAGCGGGAAATCC
Organism: uncultured Myxococcales bacterium; assembly: GCA_965371385.1. Classification (GTDB taxonomy): domain Bacteria; phylum Myxococcota_A; class UBA9160; order UBA9160; family UBA4427; genus CBDUYG01. The sequence continues at coordinate 3,707 of CBDUYG010000285.1, forward strand.
TGGCGGGTCTACGAAAATCCACCGGATCGGTGCCGGCGGTTCTCCGGTCGTGGAATATGGCCCGGCCTTTCCAGATCCGGATGCTGTGTTGTTCGACGCGAACGGCTCATTTGCTCCGATTCCTGGTTCGGTCATCGTGGGCGGGGCCACGTCCGGCTCGGCTGCCGCGATTCACGTGATCGAGCCGGGTGGTGCCGGGTCTATCATCATCGGGCCGACGAGCCTGCTCGACAACCCATCGGATATGACCTTCGATGGGTCGGGGAATTTGCTGTTCACTGATCACGGAAATCAAGACGTCAAGGTTACCTCCGGAGGAACTCCGACGACGCTCATCGCTCTGTCGAGCAGAACATTGAGCGTCGCCTACGACCCGGCGACCGATCGCATTTACTCCAACGCGCTTGATGGGACGATTCGGATACATCAGCCCAATGGAACTCTGATCGACCCCGCATTTGCGATGTCGGACGAAGCGATCGCGGTGGGGCCTGGGAGCGGGGCCTTCGGCAGCGACGTCTACACCGTCAATAACTCGAGTGGCGAGCTGATCCGAATCGATTTGGCAGGCAACGCGACGGTGATCGGGACGGGCTTCGACGCAGTACGGGATCTCGAGTTTGGCCCGGATGGCGCGCTCTATGCTTCCGAGGCCGACAACGATCGGATCCTGCGAATCGCCACCCCGATACCCCCTGTCCCGCTGTTGTCGACGGGCGGATGGGGCGTGCTGGCGACCCTCTTGAGCGCCTCGGCTTGGTGGGTACGCGCTCGCGAAACGGGGTGAGTATGTGTCCCAATCGGCTAGTGCATCGTTGTTTCTGTATATCGCCCTTGGCCTGAAGCCGGGGTTGAGGTGGCGGACCCAATTCGCTCTCCTTGGAGTTGCTTAGACAACCAGGGAGGGAAAGCGAACGTGGCCCACCACGAAGACGAACGTACTACGATGCACGGGGTTCGGGACATGCTGGTCGAGAACGGGCTCGAGGGCTGGGGTCTGGCGCGGCCTTCCAAACCTGGCATTCCCACTGATGATTCACGCGGCAGTCCTTGGGATGCCACTTCAGGGGCTGGTCGTTCTGAAATTCGGCCGCCCAGCAGTGCCACTTCCCAAGCATCATCGAGGTGTCGAACTGCGCGCAGAATTGCTCCTGGGAAGAGCCGGCCGCTTCCAGCTCGGCGCCGCTCTCGGTCTCCGATCGCGGGTCGGTCTCGTTGCGCTCGCCGTCGTCATCGGCGTCCTCGAAGCTCGCGAAACTGGCGGGGTTGTGAGGGCGATTCGGAGGTGAATTACTGGGCGTCGCGGTCGCAGCGCTCCAGAGTGAAAGA
>CBDUYG010000286.1:0-5022 GCA_965371385.1 uncultured Myxococcales bacterium
GATGGGGCGGATGTCCAACTCGCTTCCGGGCGAGTCGTGTGCACGCTTGGATGAGGAATGACCGTCTTGAGCCTGATCGTTCGAATGCTATCCGGTCTGCTGAGTCTTCCCCTGCTCCTGCTCGGAGCGATGGGACTTCTCTGGGCGCACCTGCCCCAATCGGGCGCGGCCCTATGGCTGAGCGACGCGACGTTCTCGGTCGTGGCGAACCTGATCGAGATGGGCGCGCCCGACCCGCTGCATATCCTCAGCCCCGATGTCATCGAGGACGGCCTCTCGGGAGCGATCCCGCGTATCGCTCTCTCGCTGATCGGCCTCGCGATGTTCGTCTTCGCCGTGAAGCCACGAAGCGAACGCGTCTCGATCGAGAGCGACGAGGAAGCCCCCAGCGTGGAGCAGCTGCCCCCGGTCGAGAAGAAGCTGCGGAACAAGACCGTCAAGCAGGCGGCCCAGCTCGCCAGGAAGGGCAACGTGAAGGAAGCCGGGGAGATGCTCTTCTCGATCGGCATGATGGACAAGGCCGCCGACTACTTCGTGCAGGCCGAAGAGTTCGTGCTCGCCGCGGAGGTTCGACACGATCAGAACCGTTTCGAAGAGTCGGCGGAGTTCTATCTGAAGGCCGGGGCTCATGAGCCTGCGGCCGGCATCTACGCGCAGCTCGAGAACTGGCAGAAGGCGGGTGACTGCTATGCCGCCATCGACAGCAAGAGCCTCGCCGCCGAGATGTACGAGAAGGCGGAGGATTTCAAGAAGGCCGCCGATTGCTATCACGCCGTCGAGTTCCTGCGTCACGCGGCACGCTGCTATGTGAAGTGCCAGACGTGGTTGCCCGCGGCCGAGTGTCTTGCACAGGTCTACAGCGAGGAGGCGGCCAAGGCCGGCAACACCGATCCGGTGAAGAGCGCCGAGCTGAGGAAGATGGCGATCCAATCCGGCCGCCTCTTCATGAAAGGCAAGGAGCCGGAGCGAGCCATGGCGATCCTCGAGAAGGGAGATTGCCAGAAGGAGGCCGGCGAGGTCGCGCTCAAGCTGGGCCAGTTCGGCAAGGCGTCGGAGCTCTTCCGGGACGCGGGCGACCTTCCCCGGGCCGCCGAGGCCCTGCGCGAGCTGGGAGAGACCGAAGCGGCGGCACGCATCCTCGGCGAGCATCACCGGGACATGGGAGAGATCAAGGAGTCCGCCCGCTGGCTCGAAGAGGCAGGGGATTTTCTGGAGGCTGGAGACCTCTACCGCCAGCTCGAAGAGTACGAGTCCGCGGGAAATTGCTACCGCCGGCAGTCGGACTACCGGCAGGCCGCCGAGATGTTCAAGGTCGCGGGAGATCGCGTCGGCGCCGCCGAGTGCTTCGAAGAGGCCGAGTGCTTCACCGAGGCAGCCGAGTGCTGGGCTCTCGAGGGCAACGCCGAAAGGGAGGCCCAGCTACTCGAGCAGGCCGGGGAGTTCCTCTCGGCGGGCGAGGTCTACCACCGTGAGGGCCGAGACGAGCAGGCGATCAAGGTGCTCCAGAAGCTCGAGCCGGGCGCCGAGGGCTTTGCGCGCGCCGCGGCCCTGCTGGGCGACATCTTTCGTGCGCGCGGCCAGCTCTCCCTCGCCATCAAGAAGCTGAAGCAGGCGATCGGCGAGTCGGAGATCGAGCGCGACAACCTGGAGGTCTTCTACGTCCTCGCGACGCTCTACGAATCGAACGAGGATTGGATCCTGGCCGTCGAGCTCTTCGAGAAGATCCTCGCCTTCGATTATCACTACGGGGACGTCGAGGAGCGCCTCGCCGCGGCCCGCATCAAGGCCGAGGAGGCGGGGCCTCCAGTTACCGCCGGATCCCCGGAAGGCGGAACCGGCCGCCCGATCGTGCCGAGCGCGACGCCGGGTCGTTACAAGATCACCGGTGAGCTCGGCCGCGGCGGGATGGGGATCGTGTACCGGGCCGAGGATACGGCGCTCGATCGCACGGTGGCATTCAAGGTCCTGCCGGACGGTTTGAAGGAAAACGTCCAGGCGCTCAACAACTTCCTGCGCGAGGCGAAGGCGGCCGCGAAGCTCAACCACCCGGGCATCGTCACCGTCTACGATACCGGCGAGCAGGACGGCCGATTCTACATCGCGATGGAGTACGTCGACGGCACGACCCTCAAGGAGATCCTGAAGCGGCGCGGTGTGATCTCGCCGGCGGGCATCCTTCACGTCCTCGTGCAGGTCTGCGAAGCCATGGCCTATGCGCACGAGACGGGCGTCGTGCATCGTGACATCAAGTCCGCCAACACGATGTGGACCCGGGACAAGAAGGCGAAGATCATGGACTTCGGCCTCGCCCGGGTGGCGGAAGAGGTGCGGAACCACACGACCGTGGTCTCGGGTACGCCCTACTACATGAGCCCGGAGCAGACCCTGGGCCGAAACATCGATCACCGCACGGACATCTACTCTCTCGGTGTCACGATCTTCGAGATGGCGACGGGCTCGGTGCCCTTCCGCGAAGGAAACATCCCCTACCACCACGTCCACACCGCGCCTCCCGACGTCAGGGATCTGCGCCCCGAGCTGCCGGCCGGCCTGGCGGCGGTCGTGAACAAATGCCTGCAGAAGGATCCGGCCGCGCGTTACCAATCGACGCGCGAGATCCTGGCCGAGGTGAAGGCGTCCCTGGGCCAGGCGAGTACGCGGACGAGCTAGCGGGCCATTCGTCCTGGCGCCCCATCCCGCGATCGAGGCTTCGAACGGCTCATGGAGACGGCGTGAGCTCTTCCGCTTGCTAGGCTTGCTGCGCGTCGATCGCCGGGGAACTCCTTGCAGCAACAAACACTCGCACAGAAGGTTTCGTGTACCGGCCTCGGCCTGCACACGGGATGTCCGGTTCGTTTGACCCTGCATCCCGCTCGGGTGAATAGCGGGATTCGTCTGCTGCGAAGCGATGCTCGTGAGCCCCACGCGATTCCGGTGCACACCAGCTCCGTGACCTCGACCTCCCACGCGACGACCCTTGGCGTTGGCGATCGCAGCGTGTCGACGGTCGAACATCTGCTCGCGTGTCTATCGGCTCTCGGGGTCTGCAATGCAACGATCGAAGTCGACGGCCCGGAGATTCCGATCATGGACGGCAGCGCGGACTCCTTTCTGCACCTGATTCGAGCGGCCGGTCTCTACGAGCAGCACGAGATGCAGACGGTGCTGGAGATTCGCCGCACGATCGAGGTCGAGGATGGAGAGCGCCGCATCAGCATCGAGCCCGCGAGGCATCTGTGCATCAGCTATGCGGTCGACTTCGCGCATCCCGCGATCGGACGTCAGGAGCTTCATCTTCCGAGACTCAGCCCAGAGGTCTTTGCCGCCGAGCTGTCGCGCGCGCGAACCTTCGGCTTTCTTTCCGAGGTGGAGGCTCTGCGTCGGGTTGGCCTGGGCCGGGGCGGCTCGCTGGGGAACACGGTGGTGCTCGATGCGGATCGCGTGATGAATCCCGAAGGACTTCGCTGGCCCGACGAGTTCGTGCGTCACAAGGTCATCGATCTGATTGGCGACCTCTCTCTGGTCGGTGCCCCGCTCAGGGGCCACGTGCGGGTGGAGCGGGGCGGGCACGCTCTGCACGTCGCTTTGGCCGAGGCGGTACTCGGGAGTCCGGCGAGTTGGAGCCCGATCGGGGCGGAGTCGGGCTCGCTCCCATCCCTGGCGAGCCCGGGGGTCTAGCAGGAGGAAGAAGCCCTCCCGTCGCGATACGCGCGTCTTTTCGCCGATCTCTGCGTTGGGGGCCCAGCGGAGCTGGGCTTCCCGGTCACTGCGTAGACCGCGAAATCTTGCCGTACTTCAGTACAGCTGCGGTTCCGCGCCTTGACCTCGACGAAAGCCCACGCACCTCGCTCGGTCCGGAGTTCTTCCGCATGCTAGCCCGCAAATCTTGCCAAGCCCCATGAGCGCGAGGATTTCGGATCTGAAGCGGCGCCGGCGGCTGGCCTCGGGTGGGTGCAGACGGATCGCGAGCTCGGGGTGTGCACGAAGGGGCCGTACGAAAGGCCCGCCTGACGCCGCGCTGCGGGTGGGAGGGGGGGGGGAGATCGCGTCAGCCACGCTCGTCGTCGGGCAGGGGGCCGTAGACGTAGTGCCCGTCGATTGGATGGTGGTACCAGCCGGCGGCGGCGTGCGTGCCGCCGTCTACGTGCAGGGTCTCGCCGGTGAGATAGGCGGAGAGGTCGGATGCGAGAAACACGGCCACGCCGCCGAGATCGTCGGGCTCGCCCAGCCGGCCGAGCGGTACGGTGAGCCTCGCGCGTTCTCGGCTCGCTTCGTCCATGATCGAGCGCAGGCCCTCCGTCAGGCAGATATCCGGCGCGAGTGCGTTCACCCGAATCCCGTGCGGTGCGAGCTCGAGTGCGAGCGTCTTCGTGAAGTTGATGGCACCGGCCTTGGCGGCGGCATAGGTGGCGTAGAGCGGAGCCGCGCGGACTCCTTCGATCGAAACGACGTTGATCAGACTACCGCCCCGGTCCTGATCGATCATTCGCCGTGCGACACTCTGGGTACAATGGTAGATGTGCTTCAGATTCGCTCGGTGAAGGGCGTCCCAGCCTTTCTCGTTGGTCTCGAGGAAGGGGGCCGCGAATACACCCCCCGCATTGTTGACGAGGATGTCGACTCCGCCGAAGCGGTCGACGGTATGGGCTACTGCGTCCTCGACCGCCTTCGCGTCTCTCACGTCCACCTCGAGGCCCAGCACTTCGCCGCCCCTGGCCTCGAGCTCTCGAGCCACACTCGTAGCCCGCTCCGGATCGCGCTCGAAGATCGCGACGCGCGCGCCGAACGCCACGAAGGCCCGAGCGATGCCGCGCCCGATCCCTGCGCCGCCGCCGGTGACGATCGCGACCTTGTCATTCAGGAGCACGCTCTCGGGGTTCATCTGCACAGTGTTTGACGATCCGGCGGATCTCGCAATCCCCACGTCCGAGTATCCTGCCATCCAGCCGTCACGTCCGGGTCATCTCTTCTTCTTCTTGAAGCGCCAAGGCTGCGGATTCTCTGTGGAATCGCAGCGGGGAT
>CBDUYG010000287.1:0-5018 GCA_965371385.1 uncultured Myxococcales bacterium
GAGCGACATCAGGTTCGCGGACATACCGAGATATTTCATCCACAGGGCGGCGAAGAGGACGGCGAAGGGAATCGCGAGCGAAACCACCAGCCCGGGCCGGAGCCCACCCAGGGAGAAGACGACGACGAGCGCGACCACGACGATGCCCTGGACCAGAGCATTTCGAACCGTGGCAACGCACGCCTCGACCAGGCTCTTCTGCTCGTAGTAGGGCACCAGCCGGACACCATCGGGCAGACTCGCGTTGATCTCACGGATCTTCTCTTCGACGTTCGCGATCACGGTGGAGGAGTTCTCGCCGTAGAGCTTGACGACCATTCCCGCGACGACTTCCTCCGTGCCGTTTCGCGTCTGCAAGCCGCGCCGGACGGCTCCGCCCACACCCACGTCCGCGACGTCACGCACGTAGACCGGGATGCCGCCTTCGGTCCGGAGCACGATGCCCTCGAGGTCGGCTTCGGACTCCGCCAACCCGACCGATCGGACCACGATCTCCTCGGCGCTGCGCTCGATGAACTGAGCCCCCACGTTGAGATTGTTCGCTCGAATCCGCTCGATCACATCTCCCACGGTCAAGCCGTAGCGGAGAAGGTTCTCGGGATGAACCGCGACTTGAAATTGTTTCTCATGGCCGCCGATCCCCAATACCTCGGTGACGCCGGGGACGGTCTGGAGCTGACGCTTCACGAACCAATCCTGAAGGGTCCGAAGCTCTTCGAGAGAATGCCCACCCGATTCGTCCGCGAGGTAGTAGAAGAGCACCAGCCCCATTCCGGTCGAGATGGGTCCCAGCGTTGGATCGCCGAAGAGGGTCGGAATCTGCTCTCGTGCCTCTTGCAGTCTCTCGTTCACGAGCTGGCGGGCGAAGTAGATATCGCGGCCGTCCTCGAAGTAGATATTGACTACGGAAAGGCCGAAGTTCGACACGGAGCGGATCTTCTCGACCCCGGGTAGCCCGTTCATCGCGACCTCCACCGGGTAGGTCACGTACTTCTCTACCTCTTCCGGAGCCAGCCCCTCGGTCTCCGTGAAGACCTGAACCAGGGAGGGAGAGACGTCGGGGAAGGCATCCACCGGCAGGGCCCGGTAGCTCCAGGCTCCCGCCACCACCACGACCACTCCGAAGAGTAGGACCAGGAGCCGGTTCTCCAGGGAGAAGTTCACCAGGCGATTCATGTTGTCTCCTCCCTAATGCCCATGCCCGCCGCCGAGCTCGCTTCGCAGCAGCTCGGACTTCACCGTGAAGCCTCCGTGGACCACCACCTGCTCTCCGAGTGCAAGGCCCTTCTCGATCTGTGCCCATTGCGCATCGCGGCGACCGAGCACCACGGGCCTGGGCCGGAATCCCTCTGCGCTCTGCACGAAGACCACCGTCTCGTCTCCCAACGAGTGGAGCGCAGTCACAGGAACGGCGATCTCGACCTCGCCCTGCTCCACCGTCACTTCGGCGCTGGCAAACATCCCAGGTCGCCAGAAGCCCTCGGGGTTGTCGAGCACGATCCGGGCCGTGGCGGTTCGGGTGCTTTCGTCCACCACGGGGGTCACGTACGACACAACCCCCCTGGCCTCCGGGAGGTCGTGACCCGCGATGATGCGGGCAGGCTGTCCCGGGCGGATTCGGGTGAGATCCCGCTGATAGACGCTCAAGTCGATCCATACCGATTCGAGATCCGCCACCACGAACGCCTGAGAATCGGGCGTCACCGCCTCGCCGCGTGTCACGTGTTTCTCGATGATGACCCCAGCGAGCAATGTCTTGAGCGCGTAGGGCGACAGGCTCTGGCTGCTCTCGATGATCGCGAGGGTTTCTCCGCTCTTGACGGAGTCCCCGATACGCTTGCGAACCTTGGTCACAATTCCCGCGAACCTCGGCACGATGTGCGCGAGGCGATCCTCGTTGGCCCGAACCACGCCCGGAAGTTCGATGATTCGCTCGATCGTCGCCTTGCCGGCGGGCTCGACGCGCAGCTCGAACTCGGCGATCTCGGCGGCCGTGAGCACCACCAGCTCATCCTCGTGGTGCTCCTCCGTTTCGCCTGCCTCTGAGTATTCGCGGGGGATCCCGCCTTCCGGCTCGTGGTGTGAATCCGAGTCGCAGCCCATCCCCCCAGCTCCAATCAAGATGGCGACGAGAGCAAGAATGAGGGAGCTCCGGGGGAGCACGATCACTGTCCTGGCTACAAGATTCTGTCTCATCATCTCGTTGAGTCCTTTTCTGACGTGAGTGGGCCGCCGATCAGGGACTCCGTCTGCGCTCGTGAGAGGTGGTACGACGCCAGCGCGACCACCAATCGCACGCGGAGATCGAAGAGCCATTGCTGGGCCTCGAGCACATCGGTGAACAGGAGCGCACCCTGCCTCTGAGCGCGCCTCGTTTCCTTCAAAGCGCGTTCAGCGATCGGGATGGCTTCGTCCCTCAGAGCCGCAGCCTCTTCGGAAGCAGAAGCCAGCCCTTGATAGGATCGCGCCAGAGCACGGCGGAGCCGAAGCTTCACACTTTGTTGATCTTCCCGGGATCTGGCGAGCTGACTCCGCGAAGCCTGCCGGGCGCCCTGGTTGCGGTCGAAAACCGGAATCGGCACCTCTACCCCAATAACCAGAGCCCAGTCGTTCGTGTCGTTGAAATGGCGCGGCCCGAGGCCGAGGGTCACGTCGGGTATCCCTCGAGAGTCCTCCAGCTCGATCGCAGCCCGGCGCTTCGTTACCTCGGCCCGCCAGCGTGCCAGCTCGGGCGATGCCGACATCCTCTCCACGAGCTCCGCTTCGAGCGGGATCGGGGAGAGGATATCGAGGTCTCCTGCGAGCGTCTCGAAAGTGGGCTCGCTTGCCCCCCACGCTGTCGCGAGTCGAACGTAGGCCGCGCGCAGGGCGCGAACCCTCAACCTTCTATCGATCTTCTGCGTCGTGAGCGCCAGCTCGACATGCGGCACTGCCGCAGACGACAGAGCACCGGCGCGCACCTGGGCCTTGACGGCGCGCAGTACATCCTCGGCCAGGCGGATCTGGTCGCCCGCCATGCGAATGGATTCCTGCCCGGCCAGCGCGTCCACGAAGGCAGCCGTGGTCTCGGCGATCACTTCGCGCCGAGCTGCCTCGTACTCCCACGCGGCGATCTTCACGTGGTGCTCGCCGAGCGATCGGCGCTTTGCTCGCTTCCCGCCCAGCTCGATCAACTGGCTGAGCACGAGCGTGGTCTCGACGGATTCGATGCCGCCTTCGGGGCCGGGACCTCCGATGTTCTCGACATCAGCCAGGAAGATCGGGTTTGGCCGGAGCCCTGCTTGCAGTGCTCGCGACTCTCTCGCTCGGATCTCCCACGAGAACGACGCGAGATCCGGGCTCTGCTTCAAGGCCAGCGCGAGCGCATCACCCAGCGTCAGTCCGCGACGGGACGGTTCGCCCGGGGCGATCGCTGGAGCATTCTCGCTAGCACTTTCCGTTCCCGGGTCGTCAGCGACGCTCGCGGACGACCCGAGCAACATCAGCAGCCCAGCGGCGAGAGCGGCGCGTCGTATGATGCGCCGAGACTCCTCATTGGAGGACATGGCATTTCTCCGTGCGCATGGGTCAAGCCACGCGCAAGCCCGCTCCCAAAGTGGGAGCACGAACCCGATCCGAAAACTGAAACGTGGATCACGGCGCGGATCGCGCCGGTCGGCTCAACAGCGGAGGACGACCGTGTGGGGCTTTTCGGAGTTGAAGCGAGTGGTGTGCCGGTAGGCGATCGAGGCTCGCTGTGGCGGGACAGGCGGGCGCAACTCGACAGTGAAGTTCGCCACCGGGGCCGAGGGCGCTGGCTTCGCGGCCTTGTCTCCCCCGATGGCCGAGGAAGATGTGAGCACCACATCGACACAAGGCCCGCAGTGAGACGAAGAGTCAGGGATGGCGACCGCGGATGCTGCATGATCCGCCGCCTCATCATCCGCTACGCAGCCCGCCGGACCGACGGCCTCGATGGCGACATGCCCGTCGCCTCCGAAGCACATGACGATTCCTTCCTCGCCCCCGGCAGAGCCCAGGGTGAGTAGCATCGCGGTCAGCGCCAGGAAGCACGGGGCCAACCTCTTTGCGAGTCCAGTCGTCACAGGAGATGAGTATCGACCACCCAGGGCTTCTGCTCAATACCTCGTGCCTGCCATTGCCGGCGAGCGCCAGACCACGATCGAGCCTCCCAGGAACCCGAGCGCTGTGAGCCCCACTCGGCTCCCGAGGGCTCGGGAACGACGATGAACGCGACTCGCCGATCAGGAGACTAGATTCACCGTGCGCAGGCTCTTCTCGACGAAGTTCGGCACGGTGGCGTTCATCATTCCCAGTACGTGACTACTCGAGAACCACTCGATCTCCGGGCGATCCCAGTGGCGCCAGAGCGCTCGGGCATGATTGGGGCGTACCACCCGATCGGCCGTTCCCGCGCAGATGAAGAGCCGTTCCCTGGGCACGAGCGGAGCCATGGATAGCGGCGAGACCACGTGGGTGACCGCCCGAATCGCCTCCCAGTCGATCTCGAACTCCCGATCGTAGCGGCGGAAGATCCACGGCTCGCTGTCCCGGGCCGCGCTATTGAGATCCACCATCGGAATCGCGGCAATCACGCATTCGAGCTCGGACTCCAAGGACGCGATCAACGAGCACACATATCCACCCAACGAAATTCCGTAGATTCCCACCTCGTTCGCGCCTCGCGAGCGCACCCAGGCGATGGTGTTGCGGACGTCCCAGATTGCATGGCTGAAGGTATGGACCAGGTTGAGGGAATCGAGCTGGAGAAGCTCCGACCCGCTCATCGCGCCGCTGCCTCGTGGACCGTGGAGCGGAAGGCAGGGGAAAATCAGGTTGAGCCCGAGCTCCATGTGCAGTCGCTTCGCGGCAAAGCCGTTGAAGTTGATCAGGGGCGTGCCCATTCCGAAGCCGTGCACGCAAACGAGCCAGGGTCTCGGCTCGCCCTCGTGCTCGAGCACGTAGGCGTGCATGTCCCGGTTTGCCTCGAGGCCGAGCCAATGGTCGCGCCCCGGCTC
>CBDUYG010000288.1:0-5007 GCA_965371385.1 uncultured Myxococcales bacterium
CGAGCGAGTCCGGCCCCCACGCAGAAGTGCGCGCCGTAGCCGAAGGCGAGGTGCCGATCGATCTTGCGGCGGACGTCGTAGCGGTCGGCGTCCGGGAAGCGTCGCTCGTCACGATCAGCGCTGCCGTTGAGCAGCAGGAGCTTGGAATCCTTCGGGATCGTCTGGCCGTGGATCTCGACGTCGCGCGTGACCCAGCGCCCCTGGACCGGCGAAGGAGCTTCGTAGCGAAGTGTCTCCTCGACGGCATTCGAGACGAGGCCTGGGTCGTCGAGTAGAATCTGCCTCTGGTCGGGATGACGGGCCATGAGGACCGACCACCATGAGAGAAGCCGAGCCACCGTCTCCGTACCCGCGACCGTGAGCAGTGTCACGAACGAGGCGATCTCCCCATTTTCGAGCTTACGCGTCGAGCCGTCCGGTAGATCGAGGTCGGTCTGGACGAGCACAGAGATCAGGTCCTCCTGGGGCGATTTCCGCCTCTCCTCGATCAGGTCGGGGAGCATCTGGAACAAGCCGCCGGTGATCTGACCACTGTCGTCGAGGACTGGCCCGGAGGCGATGCTGGTGCCGTCCTGCTTGACGAAGCCGGTGTCGTCTTCACCCATGTGCAGCATCGAGTCGACTCCCTCGCGCCATTCCCCCGCCTTCCCCTCTGGGAAGCCCATCAGGGCGAGGATTACCGTCGGCGGGAGCAGCCCGGCGAAGTCCTCGACGTAGTCGAAGCTCTTGCTTCCCACGAAGGGGTCGAGAAGCTCGGCGCAGAGTCGGCGGATTCGACCCTCGAGACTCTTCATGGCACGTGGTGTGAACGCTCCGCTCACGAGCTTGCGCAGATTCGTATGCTCGGGCGGATCCATGAAGATCATCATCCCGACCGAGTTCGGCTCGTCCTGCATCATCTCCAGTACGGTCGTATGCGCCGAGCTGTAGCTGTCCGCGTCGAGCATCGCGTTCAGAACGTCGTCGAATCGGCTGAGGGCGTAGAAGCCGTACTTCTCGTTCCAGTACAGGGGCGCTTCGTCGCGCAGGCGCTTCCACACCGAGTGCACGTTGGCGTCGATTTCGTAGTCGTAGGGATCGTAGTAGGGGGCGTCACCCTCGAGCGTCGTCATCCTTCATCCTTTCCTTGCGGCAACATCCTGGTTACGTGAGCGCGCAGCTCCTCCGGCGCGACTCCCCGGCTCGCCGGAGCCGCGAGACGCCGAGAAGGGCGGTGTCGGAGGTCGCCCGGCATCACCCTGGAATCTGTCGTCTGCGATCGGCCCGTGGCGTGAGTCCGGGTTGCGCAGAGGATACTGCAGCCCGAGCCGATTCGATCCCGCTCCGGGATCGGTCCTCGGCCCGAGGGCGCCCGTAGTGGCGATCGAGTGCCGAACAGAGCTCCGACGGGGGAATTGCGCTCGGGGGCCAGCGAACATACGTTAAGCCCATGAAGACAGCCGGCACGCACTCGCTTCCTCTTCCCGTGAGGTTGATGAACCTGGCCGGGGAGGGCGCCGGCTGGCTCGGTCTCCAGCCCATCAAGCTGAGTGTCGAGTCGCTCCTGGAGAAGGCGCAAGGGAACACCGGACTCAGCGACTTCGGTGGCGATGAATTCCGGCAGCCGCTCGCCCTCCTGGTCGACAGCCTCGAGAAGGAAGCCCACCTCTCGCTCCTGGGCAGGCTCGTGGCGAGAGGGGATCTGCTCCGCACGTTGGAGAATCGCCTGAAGATGGTCGACCTCTTCGGGCAACACCCGGAGATCCTGGAGCAGCCGGTGGATCGCCCGATCTTCGTGGTCGGCGCCCCTCGCACCGGCACGACAATCTTTCACGACCTGCTGGCCATGGACCCGGACAACCGGGTGCCGCTGACCTGGGAGACCTGTTATCCGCTGCCCCCGCCCGAAACAGCGACCTTCCACACGGACCCGCGCATCGCCAGGATGCAGGCCGACCTGGATCGGGTCGACCAGCTGATCCCCGAATTCAAGAAGATGCACCCGATGGGCGCCGAGCGGGCACAGGAGTGCGTGGCCATCACCTCGCACGACTTTGCGAGCCTGATCTATCAGACCCAGTTCGACGTATCGAGCTACGACCGCTGGGTGCTGGACTGCGACATGCGCTCGGCCCTGAAATGGCACCGCCGCTTCCTGCAGCTCCTGCAATGGAAGGCGCCGGGCAAGCGCTGGGCCCTGAAGTCGCCTCAGCACCTCTGGCACATCCAGCACGTCCATCGCGAGTACCCGGATGCGCTCTTCGTGCAGACCCATCGAGACCCCGTTCGCGTGCTGGTCTCGATCAGCAGTCTCGTGGCCGCCCTGCGTAGGCTGGCCAGCGACAAGGTCTCCCTTCCGAGAGTTGCCGAGTACTATGCGATGGCGCTGGCGAAGGCCTACGACAATACCGTCGCTTATCGTCAGTCGGGCAAGCTGCCCGAGAGCCAGGTCGTGGATCTCTACTTCCAGGATTTCATCCAGGATCAGGTCGGCACCGTGCGGCGCGCCTACCAGCACTTCGGGCTCGAGTTATCCGACTCGGCCGCAAGCGCCATGCAGTCCTTCCTGGACGACAATCCTGCGGACAAGCACGGAAAACATCTCTACAGCTTCGTGGATATCGGCATGGATGAGCAGAAGATCCGGGAGATGTTCCGCAGCTACCAGACGTATTTCGACGTTCCTTCCGAGGCGGTCTGAGCTCGGGCAGGTCGAGTCGCATCGGGTCTCGAACGAATACCTTTACAGGAAGGGAAGGGCCGTTCGCGCCGCCGGCGAGGGTGCTATCGCTGGACCTCGAAGTCGGAGCACTGCAGATCCCAGGTGGAGCCGGTGACCCCTGCTCTTCGCAGCTCGAACTTCTGCACCTTGTTGGTCGGCGTATAGGGCAGGGCGTCGACGAACTCCACGTAACGCGGCACGAAGTAGTAGGGAGCATTCTGATTGATGAAGCCGCAGAGCTCTTCGGGAGTGAGCTCGGCCCCGGGCTCGCGAACGACGTTGAGCTTCAGCTCGTGCTCGCTCTCCACCTCTTCCGACTGGATGCCGAAGGCCGCGACATCCCGAACCGCAGGGTGCCGGCGAACGACGCTCTCCACCTCCATCGTCGAGATGTTCCGCCCGGCGAAGCGAACCACATCCTTCTTGCGATCGACGAAGAAGTAGGCGCCCGTTTCGGGATCCTGCCGCGCCATGTCGCCGGTCAGGAACGACCCATCGCGATACGCTCGTGCGGTGGCTTCCGGGTCGTCGAAGTAGCCATTGAAGAGCACGTGGGGCTCCAGCGGCTTGACGCAGATCTCGCCCGGCTCTCCCAGCGGCACATCGTTGCCGGCTTCGTCGCAGAGTCGAACCTCGATGTCGTCCGGAGGAAACCCGAGGGCGTAGGTCGGCACATCGGCACGGTTCTCGAGCTGTGTCATCACGACCAGGATTTCACTCTGTCCGAGGCCCGAGCGCACCAGCTTCAGTCCGAAGCGCTCTTCGAAACGCGACCACAGATCCGGCGGCATCGGTACGATGCCCGCGACTCGCAGGGGAGTCTCCGCGTCGTTCGGACCCTTGGGTGCGTTCCAGAGGAAGACCCCCATGGCGCCGATGACGAAGGTCTGCGTAGCGCCGAACTCTTTCACCCTCTCCCAGAAGTGCGTCACCGAGAACCTCGGCTCGATGGCACAGGTGATGCCTTCGATCAGCGCCCGATAGACCGTGGTGACCCAGGCGCCCGAGTGGAAGAGGGGCAATGCGCAGTAGATCACGTCCCCGGCGCGGGACTCGTAGGGCGCGCTGCCCCCCTTGAGGATCGGCCGGATCCAGCCGTAGTAGCTCTGCATCACGCCCTTGGACTTTCCGGTCGTGCCCGAAGTCCAGAGCACGGCGCACGTGTCTCCGGGATGCTGGTCCGCATAATCCGAGACGAGGGGCTCGCTTTGCAAGAGCTCTGCATAGGAGTGCGCGCCGGCTGGGAGCTTGGCGCCCGGCGCTTCGAGGACGACCAGGTCGCTCTCGCCGAACTGGTCGCGAACGGCGGCGATTCGGTCCTGGAACTCGGTATCGGTGATCAACAGCTTGGTTCGGGAACGCTTCAGCGTATCGATCAGCCACTTTCCCTTGTAGTCGGTGCAGATCGGGATCCAGATCGCACCCAGCTTGTTGATCGCCAGGGTCAGCAGCACCATCTCGGGCCGGCTCCCCATGAAGAGGACGACCCGGTCTCCCTTCTCCACTCCCAGCTTCGCGAGGCCCCCCGCCAGAGCGTTCGTCATCGCGTCGGCCTCTGCATAGGTGATGCGGATCTCATCGCTGATCAGGAACTCGGTGTCGCCGTTCTTCTCGGCCTGCTCGCGCAGGATCTTCGGGAAGATTCGGGATTCGGGGTCGCTCAGGTCCAACAGGTTCATGCTTCTCTCCGTGCGATTCTCCAGCTCATGCGGATCATCGTGCCGAGGCGCGATGGAATCGAAGGCTATCCCAGACCCGGCCCTGTGTGCCCGCAATGCTCGGCGGCGTGGCACGCAACATGAACGTGTCCTGCTTGCCGGTCTAGGCAGAGCCGTGTGGAGGAACTTGCCGGTGGCGTGGCCAGGGTCGGAAGGGACCCGTCACTTCGTAGGTGATCCCGCTGCGCTCGGGCCCGCCGCGCTGGGAGCTGAAGTAGAGCCGGAGGCCCCATGGATCGAACGCGGGGCCGGCCAGCTCGGAGCCCGGGTGTCCTACGACTCGCAGCAGCGGCTGGGCGACGCCGTTCTTGCTGAGGGCGACGAGCTCCATGTTGCCGCCGTCTTCCGCGACGATCAGCTCTCCGGCGCGGGAGACCGTGATGTTGTCGACGCCGGTGAGCTGTCGTGTAGGATCCTCTGCAGAGTGGTAGACCACCCGAATCTCTTCGAGCTCGGGATCGTAGTCCCACACTCGACCGTCGCCCTTGGTCGTGAAGAAGAGGTGCCCGTCATCGTAGACGATTCCTTCACCGCCTCGGAAGACCGAGCTCTCGGGAACCTGATCGCGCGTGGGCGTTTCTCCGCCCG
>CBDUYG010000289.1:0-4989 GCA_965371385.1 uncultured Myxococcales bacterium
TTCGCGGACGAGCTCGATCTGTTCCCCGAGTTCGTTCCCGGAACCACCCCCTCCCGATCGTCTTCGGCAAAGAGCAGCGGCGCTCGCCTTTCTGGCGCGCATGACGAATCTGCTGGACGTCCAGCCCTGGCCTCTGGCGAACGCGATCATCGTGGCACTCTGCGGACTGTTTCACATCGCGGAGCGAATCGGTCGAAGTCGACTTCCCGAGATTCGAGCCAGACTCTCCGGACCCGTCGGCGGTCTTCTCGAGGGTGTCATGATCGGTGCGGTATGGGGGCTGAGCCTCGCGGCGGGCGGGCGTGGCGGCGAGTTCATCTACTTCCAGTTCTGAGCCGAATTGCTCGAGCGCTCGCCCGGCCGAGAGAAGCCCTTGAACGATCCGATCCGATCCCAGCGCTAGTCCCGGCTGCCTTTCTTGCGCCCTGGCTCTTTCGCGCCGGGGTCCTTCGCGTTCGGTTCCGACTCATCGCACTGAGCGATTGTCGCAGCGACCTCGCCTGCGAACTCCCGAACGAACCATCGCTTCAGCTCCGGCACGTCCTCGAGATCTTCTGCGGAGCTGGGATTCTTCCAGGCGATGGCTTCGAGGGAGGCGTTGGGGCAGAGCACACCGGGATCGAGTTTGAGGGACTCGGCGCGTCCTGCCCGCCAGCGCTTGAGGGACGCGACCCGGCGTTCGGTCGTGCGATCCATGCGTCGGCGTCCGTTCCCGGTGCCTTTGGGGGTCGGGGGGGGCGTGGCGTGGGGATTCTCCTTCCCCGCCTCGACCGCCGCCAGGATCTCGGCACCCATGCGCCGGATCAGCAGATCCGTGATGCCCTTGATCCTCGCCAGCTGAGCGTTCTTGCTCGGCTTCGCCTCCGCGAGCTCGAGCAGGGTGCGGTTTCCGAGCACCTTGAAGGGAGGCCGATCGATCTCACGCGCGCGTTTGTCGCGCATCAAGAAGAGCTCGCGTAGCACTGCCAGGGTGTCGAGATCGAACTTGCGTGCGCCCTTGATCTTCAGATAACCCTGCTTGTCGAACTCGCGAGTGGGCCACTTGCGCTGGGTGAGGAGGTCGAACTCCTCCTGGGCCCACTCCCGGCGTCCTGCCTTCGCGAGCTCCTTCTCGAGCTTCTTCATCAGGCGTGCGAGATAGATCACGTCTCCGACCGCATAGTTGAGCTGACGCTCGGTGAGGGGCCGTCGAGACCAGTCCGAGCGCTGCTCGTCCTTCGGGATCACGACACCGAAGTGATGCTCGATGAGCGCCGCAAGCCCGATCGAGCTGTAACCCAGCAGCTGCGCCGAGACCATCGTGTCGAAAATGCCCGCAAACTCGAAGCCGCAATCGCGCTTGAGGACGTAGATGTCGTACTCGGCTGCGTGGAAGAGCGTGAGCACATCGGGTGACGAGAAGACCGGACCCAGGGGCGCGAGCTCCTTCGGCCCCCCCATCGCGAGCGGATCGATCAGGTAGGCGTTCTTCCGCGTGCCGATCTGGACCAGACAGGTCTTGTCGAAGTAGTGATAGAAGGAGTCCGCCTCGGTATCGACGGCGATCACATCTTCGTTGATGAGCTCTTCGCTCAGCTCCTCGAGTCGAGAAAGCGTGTCGATGAATTCGAAATCAGCCAAACCCATCCTCGCATCCGAGATTGAGACAGGCCAGTGCGGGATTGACCATGAAGAAATTCCCGAGCATGAATAATCAGCTGTACAGGGGGGTGGGTTGTCGAACCGGAAGGGGTGCCTTCGCTGGCTCATGCTAGCCGACCGAATCCGAGGGGGAAAGCGAAGATCCGGACTCCCTGGGCAGCCTGAGCGCCAGAACAGCCCGGCAGCAGTCTCCGGGCGGGCAGGATTCTCGTCTATGGTCTGCGGGTGATTCGAGTCGGAACCGGAATTTCGCTGAAGCTCTCGGCCGCAGGGGCCGCGCGGGAGGCGGTGGGGCAGGCGTGCGAGGCGGCAGGGGAGGGGCGCCCGGATCTTGCCCTCGTCTTCGTGACGGCCGCTTGGGGGGCCGAAATCCCGAGGCTGCTCGCAGCGGTCCGCCGCGAGCTGGGCGACGTGGCCGTCGTGGGCTGCAGCGTCGATGGGCTCTGGCGGGCAGGCGCCGGCACGATCAGGAACCCCGGCCTCGCGCTTGCGACACTGCGAGGCGCTTCTGCCAGGCCGGTCCTGCTCACGGAGCTGGCCGGACACGAGCTCGAGGTCGGCGACGAGCTGGAGGCGCACCTGGGCGGAGCCCTCTCGGTCGACGAGCTGCTGCTCTTCTTCGCCGACGCCCATGATCTGATGGCTGGTCCGCTGCTCGCAGGACTGAGATCGACCCTTGCGGGGGGACACGATGCCGCGATTGCCGGGCTGGGGGCTAGCGCGATTCATGACGGCGGCGGGCTCGTCTGGCTCGATGACGAGATCGAGCCGGCTGCGCTCGCGGGGGTGAGGCTCTCCGGGCTCGCGGCACCCGGGCAGGCGGCCGCGAGGCCCTACCGGGTGCTGACTCCTCTGCTCGAGGTGACCCGCGCTCGCGGAAATTGGATCTTCGGGCTGGGGGGGCGACCGGCCCTCGAGGTGTATCGAGAGCTGGCTGGGGGGCTCGGAATGGAGCAGTGGATCGCTCTCATGACGCCCGGGATCGCCCCCCGCCGCGTGAGACCCTCGTCGTCCGACCGCGCTCCCGCCGGCGCCGAAGGTCTGGTCGAACGCGGCATCATCGGACTCGATCCCGAGCGCGGGGCGATCTCGGTTCCGGCGCCGGTCGAAAGTGGTGTTCGGCTCGCCTTCGCTCTACTGGATGGGGTCGCGGCGCGGCAGAACCTGGAGTCGCTGGTGGCGGCCAACACGGGAAAGGGCGCCTCTCTCGGACTCTTTCTCGCCGGCTCGCTCCGTGGGTCAGCGCTCTTCGGCGGTCTCGAGGGCGAAGCGCGTTGCCTGACGGCGGGGCTGCCCGAGACCCCGATGTTGGGTCTTCATGGCGCGTATCGCTGTGGCTCCTCGGCGGAGGCGGGCCGTCTCGAGGCGCCTCTGGGCTGGTCCTCACTCCTCGTCACCCTGTAGCGGGCTCGGCGGGTCCGCGGAATCCATCGGGCCGACTCCGGGCGCGCGGTCGTCCCGACCGGAATTCCCCGGCCGAGCGGCGCTCCGACCTTCGGCCCGACTGGCGTTGCCTCGGCAGAGGTCACGAGTTAGAGTCGTTCCAATTATCAATACAGTGTTCCATTTAATGGAATACACACTGCACCACAATATCGCGCGGCGGCTCGGCAGCCCGGGATCCGGGTAGCTCCACGGGCCGCAAATGGGAGGATCGAATTGGACGCGGTCGGCACGGCTGGCACGGTCGAGAAGGCGATGGACATCCTCTTCCACCTGCACGGGGCCTCGGGACCCCAGGGCGTCACGGAGATCGGGCGTTGCCTGGGACTTCCGAAATCGAGCGCCCATCGCCTGCTCACCGCTCTGGGGAAGAAGGGGCTCGTCGAACGGCTCGAGGGCGGACGCTACCGGCCCGGTAGTGCGCTGATCGCCCTGGGGCTCGGCGTCCTCGAGCGCGAACCCATCGTCGAGGCCGCACGTCCGATCATCCACGCCGAAGCCGCCGAGTTGGGCGAGACCTTCTTCATCGTGGCCGCGCGCTCGCGGGAGCTGATCGTGCTGGACAAGGCTGAAGGCAAAGGGTTTTTACGGGCATCTCCTCAGATAGGCGAACGAGTTCCCATACATGCAACGGCGGTCGGCAAGCTGTATCTGGCCTTCGGCCGGGATCAGGTGGAGCTGAGCCCGGATCCGATCTCTTTTACGGCGAACACCCTGACGGATTCCGAGCGGCTGCGCGACGAGGTCGAGGCGACCCGCACGCGCGGCTGGGCCCGGAATCGCGATGAATGGGTGCAAGGGCTGGGTGTGCTGGCGGCGCCCGTGAGGGTTGCGGGGCGAATGCTCGGAGCCGTCGCGTTCGCCTCGGCCTCCCCGCGCCTCGACGAACTGGGTCTGGATGAGGTCTCGCAGCGGGTGGTGGCGGCGGCGCGCAAAGTCGAGGAGCGCCTCACCCTGCCGACGAACCCCGCCGAATGAGGTTGGCATCCGCGGAAGGGCCCGCCGCTCCGGATGCTGCCGGCCGAGGACCGGCGCTAGGAAGAGAGGCGCCATGACGAAGGAGCAAGCGAGGACGCGATGACTGAGATGAAGATTTCGATCGACGGTCAGCTGGTAGAGCCGGGCGAGGCCCGCATCTCGGTGCTGGATCACGGGCTGCTCTACGGGGACGGGATTTTCGAGGGCATGCGGGTCTACGGGGGCAAGGTGTTCCGGCTCGGCGATCACATGCATCGCTTCGAGACGGCCGCCAAGGCGATCGGCCTGGAGCTTCCGGGTGGTCTCGAGCGAGTCGAAAAGATCGTGCTGGAAACCGCTCGGGCGTTCGGCGAGAACGAGGCCTATCTGCGCCTCGTCGCGACGCGCGGGGAGGGCGAGTTGGGGGTGGATCCGACGGGCTGCGACGAGCCCCGGCTCATCTGTATCGCGGCCCGGATCCGGCTCTTCCCGCCCGAGAAGCAGAAGCGCGGCCTGGCGATGATCACCTCGAGCCTGCGCCGCCCGGCGGCAGATGCCCTCGACCCCCGCGTCAAGAGCCTCAATTACCTCAACAGCGTCCTCGCCAAGCGCGAGGCTCGTCAGCGCGGCGCCGATGAGGCGCTGATCCTCAACGCCAGCGGCCTGGTCGCCGAGGCGAGCGTCGCGAACGTGTTCGTCGTAAAGCGGGGCGTGCTGCTGACACCCCCCGCCAGCGATGGGGCTCTCGAAGGCATTACCCGGCTGAGCGTCCTCGAGATCGCGCGTGCGGAAGGGATCGAGTGCCGCGAGCAGAGTCTCGGGCGCTTCGACCTGCTCGGAGCCGACGAGGTCTTCCTCACGGGCTCCGGCGCGCGCATCGTCCCGATTGCTTCCCTCGACGGCCAGTCGATCGGCCGTGGCGAGGCGCGCCCGATCATGCAGCGCCTG
>CBDUYG010000290.1:0-4972 GCA_965371385.1 uncultured Myxococcales bacterium
GGGCTCTTCCTCCGCTGAGGGCTCTTCCTCCGCTGAGGGCTCTCCCCTCGCAAAGAACGATAAAGGCTGAATTCAACGATGAAAATCCGCGCACAGATCGCCATGGTGCTGAACCTCGATAAATGCATCGGCTGCCATACCTGCTCCGTCACCTGCAAGAACGTCTGGACGAACCGCGAGGGGCTCGATTACGCCTGGTTCAACAACGTCGAGACCAAGCCCGGGATCGGCTTCCCAAAGCGCTGGGAGGATCAGGACGAGTGGAAGGGGGGCTGGGAGCTCACGAAACGGGGCAAGCTTCGCCCGAAGATCGGCGGACGCCTCGAGGTGCTCGGCAAGCTATTCGCCAACCCCGAGCTGCCCGAGGTCGACGACTACTACGAACCCTTCACCTTCGACTACGCGAACCTCCAGCAGTCGGAGGAGGTCGACTCCGTCCCCCAGGCCGGGCCCGTCTCCCTTCTCACGGGCGAGAAGATGGAGAAGATCGAGTGGGGACCGAACTGGGAGGACGACCTCGGAGGTGAGTTCTCGAAGCGCAGCCGCGATGTGAACTTCGAAGACGTGCAGAAGGAGATCCACGGCGAGTTCGAGAACAGCTTCATGATGTATCTCCCGCGGCTCTGCGAGCACTGCATCAATCCGACCTGCGTCGCCGCCTGCCCCTCCGGATCGATCTACAAGCGCGAAGAAGACGGTGTCGTCCTGATCGATCAGGACAAGTGCCGGGGCTGGCGGATGTGCGTGAGCGCCTGCCCCTACAAGAAGATCTACTTCAACCACAAGTCGGGAAAATCCGAGAAGTGTACGCTCTGCTATCCGCGCCTCGAGGCCGGACAGCCGACGATCTGCTCTGAGACCTGCGTGGGGCGCATCCGTTACCTCGGCGTGATCCTCTACGACGCGGATCGCATCGCCGAAGCGGCAAGCGTGCCGGACGAGAAGGATCTCTACGAGTCGCACCTCGGCATCCTCCTCGACCCGAAAGATCCCGAAGTGATCGAGCAGGCGCGCAAGGATGGTCTCAACGACGAGTGGCTCGATGCGGCGCGGCGCTCCCCCGTCTACAAGATGGCCGTCGAGTGGAAGGTCGCATTCCCGCTCCATCCGGAGTTCAGGACTCTGCCGATGGTGTGGTACGTGCCGCCCCTGAGCCCGATCCAGACCGCAGCCCAGAAGGGCCAGATCGGCTTCGACGGTCAGATCCCGGACATCGACAGCTTGCAGATCCCCGTCCAATACCTTGCCAACATGCTGACCGCCGGAGACATCCAGCCCGTGAAGAAGGCGCTCGAGAAAATGTTCGCGATGCGAATCTACAACCGCAGCGTGAACGTCGATGGAGTCCCCAACGTCGCCGTGCTCGCCCAGGCAGAAGTCTCGCTGCAGGAGGTCGAGGAGATGTACCAGATCTTCGCGATCGCGAACGTCGAGGACCGCTATGTGATTCCCACCTCGGCCCGGGCGGAGACCCTCGACGCCCATCAGCTCCAGGGGAGCTGCAGCATCAGCTTCGGAGGCGGCGGCGGTGGTGGTGGTGGTGGCTGCGGTGGTGGTGGCGGCTGCGGTGGTGGTGGCGGGGCGGCCGAGAGGGCGAGTTCCCCCGCCACAACGATGAGCCGGCTATTCAAGATCCAGGGGGCTTCGGAATGAGTGGGCACGAGGCGCCGCGACTGACCTACAAGGTGCTCGGGCTGCTGCTCGGCTATCCGAGCCGTGAGCTGATCGACGGTCTCGACGAGCTCGATGCCGTCCTCGATCAGGAGAATCTGCTCGACGGCGAGAACCGCGCGCCTCTCGCGGCCCTGATGCGCGACCTCGCATCGCGCCCCCTGCTCGATCTCCAGGAGGAGTACGTCGCGCTCTTCGACATGACCGGGAGCCTCTCGCTCAACCTCTTCGAGCACGTTCACGGCGAATCCAAGACGCGCGGGCAGGCGATGGCCGACCTGCAGGCGATCTATTTCGAGTACGGGCTCACGAGCGACAAGGAGCTCCCGGATTACCTCCCCCTGCTCTGCGAGTTCCTTTCCATCCTGCCTCCGGCCGACGCTACTGCGGTGCTGTGCGAGGCGGGCCCCGCGATCGAGCTGCTGCAAGCTCGCCTCGAAAAGCGGGGCAGCGCTCACGCCGCTGTGATCGCCTGCTTGAGTCGACTCTCGGGCTCGCCCTCCGAATCGGGCATCATCGATGCTGGGGGCGTCCACCCCCCATCCTTTGACGAGCTAGACCGTGGCTGGGAGGAGGCGCTCGTCGAGTTCGGCGTTGCGGATGCCTTCGACAGCTGCGAGTCACCGGCGCCTGGGAGGACCTGCACCCCATGAGCGGCCTCCACTACTTCTTCTTCAGCTTCTACCCCTACCTCTGCCTCGCCGTCTTCGTCGTCGGATGCTGGCTGCGCTTCGATCGCGATCAGTACAGCTGGCAAGCCAGCTCGAGCCAGATGCTCAGCAAGAAAAAGTTCCGCCTGGCGAGCAATCTCTTCCACCTCGGTGTGCTGGGGCTGCTGGGTGGCCATGTGATGGGGCTCGTGGTTCCCGAGTGGGTGAACGAAGTCGCCGGGGTCAGCCCGGCGGTACATCAGCACATCGAGCTGATCGTCGGGGGGAGCATGGGGATCGCGGCGATCACGGGGCTCAGCCTGCTGCTCTTTCGTCGCTTCACGGACCTGCGCGTGAGCAGGACGGGCAACATCTCCGACCTCGCGATCGCGCTACTGCTCTGGGTCACCCTTCTCGTCGGCATGGCGACCCTGCCCTACTCCTTCGAGACTCGGGACAGCGGCGTCTACATGCACCACCTCAATGCCTGGGCCCAGCACGTCCTCACCTTCCGAGCCGGCGCCGCAGCAACCCTGCACGGGGTGCCCTGGGTATTTCAACTCCACATGGTAATCGGAATGACCATCTTCATGGTGCTGCCCTTCACGCGGTTGGTGCACGTGCTCAGCGTTCCGGTGGGATATCTCTTCCGGCGTCACTATCAGATCGTGCGATCCTGAGCGAAACGGAATCGCCCCGCACACAGCCGCCCGAGGGCCGCTCAGTAGGGGGTCTTGTCGTCGTCCGCTGCCCAGCGCTGGAAGGGACGTATCGCGTCGGGCAGCTCGAGCCGTGTCATCGGAAGGCTTCGCTCGGAACGTGCCAGGGGTAGCTCGTCGTAGATGAGGCGATCGTCGAAGCCGATCTCCGCCGCGTCGTCCCGGGTGTTGGCGTAGTAGAGATGATCGACCCGGGCCCAGTAGCACGCCGCCAGGCACATCGGGCAGGGCTCACACGAGGAGTAGATCACGCAGCCCGCGAGATCGAAGCTTTCGAGTCGTTGGGCCGCGTCCCGAATCGCCACGATCTCGGCGTGGGCCGTGGGATCGTTGCTCGAGGTGACCTGGTTCCAACCTTCTCCCACCACCTGCCCCGCGCGAACGACGACCGCGCCGAAAGGCCCACCCTCGCGGCGTTGCCTTCCCTCTTCGGAGAGATCGATCGCCCGCTGCATCAGGCGTTCGTCTGCGATCGGATCATCATGCAGGCTCATTGCCGGGTATGTTGTCATCGCTGGAGTCGGCTGACCAGTGCTGATGCGATGGGTCTGCCGGGAGCCCTCCCGCGACCGATCGGGAGGGCGTCGATCAGGCACTTCCGGTAGGGTCTTGCACCGCCCTGGCGCGCGCAGGCTCGGCGCTCCAGCCGAATTGGAACCGCTGCGACCGGTGCCGCCAGGAAAGGAAACCGATGTTCCGAGCACGAACCCTGAGCCTCACTCTCGTTGCCGCAATCGCCGCCCTCCCCTCCGCCTGCGCCAATGGCGACGGGGGACGTCCTTCCCGGGTCAGGGCTCGGGACCAATCTCCCGTCGTCGCCCGTGTAGAGCGGGGCGTGATTCGCGAGCAGGAGCTCGACGAGTGGATCAAGGATGATTGGTTCGCTGCGCAGTCCGCCGACCCCACTGCGCTCTACAAGCTGAGGCTCGATGCACTCGATCGCCTCGTCGACGAACGCGTCCTGGCCGCCGAGGCAAAGCGCGAGTCGCTGACCGAGACCCAGATCATGGACAAGCGCATCCGGGCCAAGGGCGCCGTCACGGACGATGAGATCGAGAGCTTCTACGAGCAGAATCAAGATCGGATCCGCAAGGATCAAACCGTCGAGGAGCTCAGCCCGCGCATTCGAGAGTTTCTCGAAGAAGATCGTCGCAACCAGGTCATGGCCGATCTGCGCCGGGAAGCGGGCGCCGAGATCGTGCTCGCGCCTCCCCGCTTCGAGATCGCGGGCGACGGGCCCTCCCGCGGCCCCGCCGATGCGCGCGTCACGATCCAGGAGTTCAGCGACTACCAGTGTCCGTACTGCAAGCGCGCCGAGGCAAACATGGAGGAGCTCCTGGCCCTCTACCCGGAAGACGTGCGCCTCGTCTATCGCCAGTTTCCTCTCGATTTCCATCCCCAGGCACGAGGTGCATCCGAGGCCGCCATCTGCGCCGACTCGAGGGGAAGGTTCTGGGAGTATCACGATCTGCTCTTCGATCATCAGAAGAACCTGGGAACGGAGGCTCTGATTGGTTACGCGGAGGAACTGGGGCTGGATCGGAAGGAGTTCGAAGCGTGTCTCGAGGCGAATTCGACGCGGATTCGGGTGGACGAGGACATCGCGGCTGCCAGGGCGACTGGGGCGACTGCGACTCCTACCTTCTTCATCAATGGAATCCAGCTGCGTGGGGCGAAGCCAGCCAGTGCTTTTCAGCCGATCATCGATCGGGAGATCGCGAAATTGGATGCGGAGGAAGCGGCCGCCGCGGCAGAGGCAGAGGCAGAGGCGGAGGCGGAGCAAATCGACGGTGGGGGAGCTGGGGAGGCTCAGCCGTAGATCGGGATCCAACCGGATCTGCAACGAGATTCTCGCTGCGGGCGGTCTGGCTTAGCGAAAATCAATCCGCGTAATCGACGTAGATCGGCGAAGACCAGGCACGATGGGCGTAG
>CBDUYG010000291.1:0-4971 GCA_965371385.1 uncultured Myxococcales bacterium
CTGGTCGAGTCGCAGCTCGTGCTTCCCTCGCATCTCGCCCACCGCCGTACCGACTCCAAACGCGGCGCGCCCAATGCCTTCGTGGCGAGGTGGCAGCGTTTCCAGGGGCGGATGTCGGATTGGCTCGAGCGGCTCGGCAGCGACGGTTATGGAAGGGCGCTCGAGCGCGCGATCGAATGGCGCTATGTCACGGCCGCTTCGGCGATCGGCGTGCTGATCCTCACCGTGGCGCTCTTCTCGAGCGGGCGCTTGCGTTATCAGTTCTTTCCGGCGGTCGAAGGCGACGCCATCTTCGCAACCCTCACGATGCCCAGAGGCATCCCCCTCGAGCGCACCGAGCTCGCCGTCGCCCAGCTCATCGATTCGGCCGAGCGGCTGAAGCGCGAGCTCGACGCCGAGATCCCCGGCCCTTCGATCGTGATCCACACCTTCTCCTCGATCGGCGAGCAGCTCGCGCGCGGCGGTCCCCGGCCTCCGAACGTCAACGTCGGCGGTGCGCACCTCGCCGAGGTGGGGATCGAGCTCACTCCTTCGATCGAGCGCGAGATCGGGACGAGCGAGGTGGCGAAGCGCTGGCGCGAGCTCAATGGTCCCGTGCCGGATGCGGTAGAGCTGCTCTTCAACATGGACGCCTTCTCGGCGGGCGAGCCGATCAACATCGAGCTGCGCGGCGGAGAGATGGAGTCCCTCACCCAGGCGGCGGTCGCCCTGCGAATGAAGCTCTCGACCTATCGCGGCGTCTTCGACCTGGCCGACTCGTTCCGCGCGGGCAAGCAGGAGGTGCAGCTCTCCCTGCGCGACGAAGCCCGACCCCTCGGCCTCACCTTGAGCGATCTCGCGCGCCAGGTCCGCCAGGCGTTCTACGGCGAGGAGGTACAGCGGGTGCAGCGCGGCCGGGACGATGTGCGCGTGATGGTTCGCTACACCGAGGCCGAGCGGCAATCTCTCGGCTCGCTCGAGGAGATGCGCATTCGCACGAGCGAAGGCGTCGAGGTGCCCTTCGCGGCGGTCGCCGAGGCGCGGCTCGATCGCGGCTTCGCGACGATCCAGCGCACCGATCGCCAGCGCGTCGTCACGGTGACGGGCGACGTCGATCGCAGCATCACCACCCCCGAAAAGGTTCTCTCGGCAGTCGAGAGGGAGCTGCCCGCGATCCTCGCCTCCTTCCCCGGCGTCAGCTATCGCCTGGGCGGCGAGCAGCGCGAGCGCACGGATGCGACGAAGGGACTCCTGCAGGGGTTCATGCTCGCCTTGATCCTGATCTATGTCCTGCTCGCCGTTCCCCTCGGTAGCTACACCCAGCCCTTCGTCATCATGAGCGTGATCCCCTTCGGCGCGGTCGGCGCGGTGCTGGGCCACTGGCTCATGGGCTGGGATGTCGTCTTCTTCTCGATCCTCGGCATCGTGGCGCTCTCGGGCGTGGTCGTGAACGCGTCGCTCGTGATGGTCCACACCGTGAATCGCCGGCGCAGCGCAGGCACGCCCTTCATGCAGGCGGTGAAGTCGGCGGGCCTGCTGCGCTTCCGCCCGATCGTCTTGACGTCGGTCACCACCTACATCGGCCTGCTTCCGCTGATGTTCGAAGCGGCGGTGCCGGCGCGGCCCCTCATCCCGATGGCGATCTCGCTCGGCTATGGCGTGCTCTACGCGTCGATCATGACGCTCTTCCTGGTGCCCTGCGGCTACGTGATCCTCGACGACATCGCGTCGCTCTTCGGACGCAGCGAGCGGGAGCCGGAGGCAGACGAGATCGCAGGAAAGCCCGGCGTCGGTGAGCTCGAGGCGGCGCGCTCGCAGAGTGGGGCTTGAGCACGAGCGGTCGCCGGAAGCAGACGAGATCGCAGGAAAGCCCGGCGTCGGCGAGCTCGAGGCGGCGCGCTCGCAGGGTGGGGCTCGAGGCACGATCGGGCGTAGGTCTTCAGCCCACCAGCGCCTCGGTGTAGCGGCTGAGATCGATCACGTTTCGCGCGACCCGCAGCACGTCTTCCTTTCGAACCGCCTCGATTGCCGCGGTATACCGGCGTGACGCCCCCGGACCGAGCCCGTAGAGCGCGTCCAGCGCGATGTGGGCCGCGTGTGAAGAGTTGCGCTGCTCATCGATCACGTGGTTGCCCGTGAGGTGGCGCTTCGCGTGGGCGAGCTCGTCGTCGCCGGGCGTCTCCGAGATCAGTCGCTCCAGCTCCTCGAACACCCCCCGGCGCGCGTCCTCGACCTTCTCGGGCGCGGTCGCGATATAGACCGCGAAGAACCCCGGCGCGTATCCCTCGATGTTCATCGCGCTCACCGTATAGGCGAGGCTGCGCCGATCGCGCAGCTCGAGGAAGAGGCGTCCGCTCTGCCCGGCGAGGAGCTGGGAGATGACCTCGAGGCAGTGGCTATCTGGATCCGCAACGTCGAGCCCGCGGAAGCCCAGCACGAGGTGCGCCTGGGCGCGATCCTTCTCGATTCGTCCTTCGCGGATCTCTTCCGGCGCCGCCTCGATCGGGGGGAGCGAGTCCAGATAGCTCGCTCCCTCGGGCAGGCCCGACATCCGCCTGGAGATGCTCTCCGCGACGGCGTCGGGATCCACGTCCCCCGCCACCGCGATCACCAGGTTCCTGCCGCAGATGATGCGTTCGTGATGGGCCCGCACCTGCTCGAGATCGAAGCGCGCGACGCTCTCGATCGTGCCGGTCATCGGCAGGCGATAGGGGTGCTCGCGGAAGTGGGTGCGGTTGAAGAGCAGGAAGGCCTGGGTTGCGAGCTGGTCTTCGAGGCGCTCGATCGCTGCGAGGGTCTCCCGGCGTTCGCGCTCGAGCTCGTCGGCGGCGAGGCCGGGCTCGAGCAGGATCTCGGCGAAGAGGTCGAGGGCCGGCTCGAGCTTCTCGCTCGCGACGTCGAGGGTGAGGCCGATGCTGCTGCGCCCGGAGAAGCCTGCGATCTCCGCCGCGAGGTCCTCCACCGTGCGCGCGTAGTCGGCGGCCGAGTGCGAGCGCGTGCCGCGCAGCCAGGTGGAGGCGAGGAAGTTGGAGAGCCCCGCGTCCGCCTCATCCTGGGCGAGGAGCCCCCCGATGAACGCGGCGCGGCAGGCCACGACCGGGATCTCCCGGCGCGGTACGACGTGAAGCTGCGCGCCGTTCGTGAACTCGTAGCTTTGAATCTCGGGCTGCGAATGAGAGGCAGCGGACGAGCCGACGCCGGCCGACTTCGACCCGGCGGGGGAGGGCGCACGCATCCGCGTCGGCGTCTTGTAGCCTCGCCGCCCCTCCTCGACACCCGCACGAACCGCCTCGGCGATCATCGCCTCGTCTATTCTGGCCCCGGCGGTCTTCGCCCCGGCGGATCCGGCCCCGTCCATTCGCCCGTCTGCGCTCTCGGGAATCAAGAGCCCGGCGGTGAGCTGCTCGGGATCGAGGTACTCCTGGGCGACGCGCAACAGATCCGCGGTGGTGGCGCCGCGCAGGGTCTCGAAGTAGCGCTCCTCGCTGCGCCAGTCGCCGCCGATCACGTGGAAGTTGCCGAGCTTCGATGCCAACCCCGAGACGCTCTCGCGCTCGAAGTGCTCGGAGGCCAGAAAGTTGATTCGCGCGCGCTCGAGCTCCTGCTCGCTGAGGGGCTCGTGGCGCACGCGCTCCACCTCGCGCAGGCTGGCGCGAATGACGTCGAGGGTGCGCTCGGCGTCGCTCTCGATGTCGATCGAGAAGATGCCGGGATCGAAGGGTGTATAGGAGGAGGAGTGGATGCGATCCGCGAGCCCTTCCCTCTCCCGCAGCTTGCGCACCAGGCGACTCGATTCGCACTCACCGAGCGCGAAGCTCAGCAGATCGAGGTAGGTCGCGTCGGCGTCCCGGAAGGCGGCGCCCGGCCAGCAGAGATCGAGGCGCCAGCGTTCGAAGGGACGCTCGACGAGCGCGCAGCGCAGCGCATCCTGGGGATCGCGCCGGGGTCGCTCGCGGCGGGCATGGGCCGGCTCCATGTCTTCGAAGAGACTGCGGATCTCCCGGGCCAGGTCATCGTTCTTGAAATCCCCGGCCGCCACCACCACGAGGTTGTCGGGCGCGTACCACTTCTTCCAGAAGCGCGTGACCTTGTCGCGATCGAAGCTCGCCACGTTCTCGGGCGGGCCGAGGATGGGCGCGCCGTAGGGATGCCCCCGGTAGTGCTCCCGGAAGACGGCGTCGCTCAGCACGTGGCCCGGCGAGTCCTCCGAGCGGCGGATCTCTTCGAGCACCACCTCGATCTCGCGGTCGATCTCGTCCGGGTCGAAGATCGAGTGCCGGATCGCGTCCGTCAGCACCTCGAGCCCCGTCCCGAGGGCGTCGATCGGAACGGTGGCGTAGTAGACCGTGACGTCGAAGGAGGTGTAGGCGTTGACCCGGCCCCCCGCGCCCTCGATCTGGCCCGCGATTTCGCCGACCCCGCGCCGCTCGGTTCCCTTGAAGAGCATGTGCTCGTGAAAGTGCGCCAGCCCCTCCTGCCCCGGCGCCTCGTCGGCGGATCCCACCTTCGCCCAGATCTGCACGTTCGCGACGGGGGCGAGGTGGGTCTCGCGCAGGAGCAGGGTGAGGCCGTTGGGGAGGACCTCGTGGTGTACGTTTTCCGGCTGGCTCATGGGGCGCGAACTTAACCCGCATTATTCGTGAGCGCTGGTGGGGATACTCGCCGAAGCGCTCCCGGACGTGCACTCGGGAGGGTCGCCGTGGCAGGGATGGCAGGGATGGCGGATGGAGATGAGAAGGAGCCGGCGCCGAGCGTCGGCCTCTACATCCATATTCCCTTCTGCGAACGCGTCTGCCCCTACTGCGACTTCGCGGTCGTTCCGGCGCGGCCGGTGGGTGACGAGCGAGAAGAACGCTACGTCGACGCGCTGCTGCTGGAGTTGGAGCGGCGCGAGCCCCTCTACCGCGGGCGTGAGCTCGCGAGCCTCTACATCGGCGGCGGCACGCCATCGCTGCTGCGCCCGCAGTCTCTCGCCCGCCTCGTGCGCGGAGC
>CBDUYG010000292.1:0-4963 GCA_965371385.1 uncultured Myxococcales bacterium
TCTATCGGAAGGCCATCAATGAGGCGGCGGAGCGCGTATTCGCCGAGCACGGAGCCGATCGCTCCCACATGAGCCAGATTGCAGCCGAGGCGGGAGTCTCGTTGGGAACCCTCTACGGCGTCATCGATGGCAAGGAATCCCTCTTTCTCGGGATTCATCGCGATCGTATGCAGGAATTCCTGGACTGCATCCGCAGTGCCCGCGATTCGCACGACGATACCCTCGCCAGCCATGTCGCCGTTCTCAGACTCGGCGCTCGGTATTTCCTCGAGCGACCCGACTTCCTACGCATGTGCTGTCGTGACGGCTATGGCTGGGCCTCTCGCTTTCCGGCATCCAGTAGCGGAAGCGATCTCTGGAACGAGGGCGCTTCGATCCCCCATGAACTCTTTACCCGCGGAATCGCAGAGGGGGTCTATGTTGCCGATGACCCGGATCTCATGGTCCGCAAGATGCTGGCACTGAAGCAGGTGGACCTCAGCCACTGGATCGATCAGGGGATGAAGACACCCCCGGATGTGGTGCTCGATCGGCTGGAAGACCAATTCATCCGTGCTTTCTGTGCTCGCGCCTCCCCGTAGCCGGAGGAGCAGTCGCTTCGCTTCCCGTGAGACGAATGCGACCAGGGAAACATTCCGTCACGGCCACGCTACACAGCGAGAAATTTCGCTCGGAGAAACGAAATGGAACACAGCCGCCGGTCGAATCATCCATCGAAGCTCGATGTCGCGAATCTCGAGAGAGGCGACATCGTTCTCTGCGACTCGTTCGCATCACCTGCGATGGGACTCTCCGATATCGAACACGGTCGGGTAGCCCTCGTTACACCACTGCATACGAGATCCGACCTCGAGCGGCTGCTGAGAGGACTCCTACTCCACCCGAACATCCGCCACATCGTCGTGTGTGGCGACGACCGAAACGCGACAGGAGAGGCGCTTCTCGCCCTGTGGCAGCAAGGGCTCGACGAGAACGGCCAGATCCCGGGATCGAGAGGACGCTTGTCCGTCGAGCTGGATGCCGGCTCCCTGGATGCACTTCTCCGCGATGTCGAGATCTGGGATCGGCGAGGCCAATCGATTCCAGAGATCGCCGGCGGTTTCCAGGCGCTCCTCCCTCGCCGTCCTGAGAGATCGCCTCGGTCGGTCCCCGAGCCGGAGATTCCGGCGCGAAAGGTCTTTCTCTCGAGGAAGACGACCTTCCCGATCTTTAGCAGTGATATAGGCGACAGCTGGCTGCAGCTCCTCAATCTGGCGCTTCGGATCGGGACGGAGAAAGTGACGGGGGACGGAGAACGGATGGCAGAGGCGCTGAATGCCGTCATAACGCTCGAGACTCCTCTGCTGGAGGACGGAGAGTTGGAGAAGGAGACGGAAGAGTTCCAGGGCTTTCTCGACTTCAATCGCGACGACTTCGATCGCCGCTATTTCC
The DNA here is from genome assembly GCA_965371385.1 of uncultured Myxococcales bacterium. Lineage (GTDB taxonomy): Bacteria > Myxococcota_A > UBA9160 > UBA9160 > UBA4427 > CBDUYG01. Next base: position 1,432 of record CBDUYG010000292.1, read on the forward strand.
CTCGATACGTCGAATGCCTTCTCGATCGGAATGGGGTCGATCAGCTCGAGGCCCTGTGCGATCGCCTGAGGAGATCCCTCGATACGTGCTCCGCCACGCTGGTCGTTCACGAATCCGACGACCCGGCGAACTCGACATTCGCACCGAGCCTGATCTCCGCCACCTTCAACGTGGTCGACCAGAAGCTCTTTGGCTCCTTCGTGCTTCGGAGCTGCGACCTCTACACCAGCTGGCCCCTGGAAGCGACGGCCCTGGCTCGCTTGCAACGCGAAACGGCCGAAAATCTCGGGATCGAGTCGGGATCGACCACCTTCGTCATCCATTCGGCACATCTCTACGAACGAGACTGGGATCGTTCCGAGCGCGTGCTGGAGAACTCGTTCAAGCGCCCTCTCCCCCTCCACGTCGATCCCTCGGGCGTCTTCCTCTTCGGAAACGATGGCGGCAATGCGAGGGCCATGCTGCTCGATCACGACGCCAGCACGATCTTCTGGGAAGAGGCCTTCAGCAATCCGGAAGATCTCTCCTGGTACATCGTCGACGTCATGCCCTGGCTCCTACCTCAACATATTCGGTATGTGGGGCAGGAGTGCGCCGCCCTGATGCGCGCGATGCAAGAGGGCGAGTGTTATCTGCAGGGATAGACCGGAAGGTGGGATCACCGTCTCCGATCTCTCCTCACTTTCGAACCACGATCTTCGCGAGGTTGAATCATGGGTAAGTTCCTCTGGGAAGCCATCGAACGCTCGACCACCGGGCCCATCATGTCCGAAGAGAAGTTCGAGACAGAGCTCTTTCCGACCGTCCTCGCAGATCTACAAGCCAAGTACAAGATCGAGAGGGATCCCGACGATCCCATCATGATCGACGCGGGAATGGCGGACGCCATCTTCCAGGCGGGAATGGACCTCCTCCTCGAGGTCGGGCTCTACTGCAAGGATACGAGGCGAATCATCAAATTCACCCAGGAGGAGATCCTGGAGGCCATCAGCACCGCGAGGCACGAGGTCACCCTGGGGCACGATCGTCAGGCAATCACCCTATCGCCCAGGGCGCCGGGCGATGAGCAGCACCCGTACACCTTCTTTCCGGCCGGGGCACTGACGAAGAACCTCGATCTCTACAAGACCTTCGCCATGACGGCGATGCAAGAGCCCACCTGCGACGGAGTCATCCCGATTCCTCTGCTTGGGATCGGCGACCTGAAGAACATCCTGGACACTCCGACACAGACAGTCGTCTGTCAGAGCGAGGCCCGGCTGATGAACGAGGTCGCGGCCTGGGCGGGAAGGCCCGGCCTCTTTCTCGGGATTCCCATGAGCGCAACCACACCCCACGCCATGATGAGCACCTTTGGCCCCGGCCTCTACAACAAGAACAACTGCACGCTGCCGGTGCAGATTCTTCAGGACATGCGAATCAACTACGACCGGTTCAACCTCGCCTTTTTCGCCGATCAGCACGGAATCGAGCCGTGGATGAGCAGCTCCCCTACGCTCTATGCCTACCTTACGGGCCCCGAGCAGGGCGCGATGGAGATCATCGCTCATACGCTGGGGATGCTCGCCTACTCCGGCGGCGCACTCACCCAGGCGATGTCGATATCGGTGCATGGCACCTACGAAGGGAGCGACATCAGCTGGTGCAACTCGGCGGCGGCCCTCGCGGCAGAGCGGAATCTGAAGCTCCCGTGGGTCACTTTCGGTAGCACCGGCAACCCGGCCTCGTCACTTTCGGACGACGCCTGGTACGGCACGGCGCTCGCGTGCATCAACGCCTGCATTTCGGGTATGGAGGGCCTGTGGTTGGCTGGTGGCGCGACCGGCATCGAGGGACGCTGGGCCGGGGAAATCGCTCGGGCGGCAACACGACTCACTCCGGTCGAAGGAGTCGAGATCATCAAGAAGATCATTGCAGCCGAGCGGGAGCCGACGCCACCCGCCCTGTCGCTGGACAAGCTCTACGACCCGAAGACCCTGCGCCCCAGGCAGGAGTTGGTCGACCAGTATCGAAAGTTCACGAGGACCTTCAGGGAGCTGGGACTCGATCACCCAACCTGGGGCGACTAGCCCGCTACGCGCTGGTGCGTCATCACAACCGCCTTCGTGCCGTCTGAACGATTGCGCGGAAGGCCCGGATCAGCAGGAGAGAAGAATTGGCGACAACCGAAGACCTACGTCAGAAAGTCAGCGAAACCCAGACGGAGCCGGCTGCAGAAATGACGCGCCAGCTCCTGGCCGCCGGCATCGATCCCATGATGATCCTCGAAGAGGGTGTAATGCAGGGTCTCAACGACGTCGGGAATCGCTTTGCGGCGAAGAAGGCGATCGTCCTCGATCTCGTACGTGCGGGCGTCACCGCCAAAACCTGTATCCCACTCATCGAGGCCGCCCTTCCCAAGGGCGAGAGGCCGAGGAACAACAAGAAGATCGTACTGGGAACTCTCCTCAGTCAGCACAACATCGGGAAGAATCTCGTAGGCACCCTGCTCTCGATAGGCGGCTTCGAGGTCATCGACATGGGGGAGAAGAACACCCCGTGGGACTTCTACGAGACGGCCGAAAAACATGGAGCCGACATGATCGCCGTCTCCGTCGTCTTTGCACCGGCACTGGACAAGTTCAGCGAGCTTCTCGACCTCTTGAAGGAGATGGAGGTTCGCGAGAGCTATCCCGTCATTGTCGGGGGCGGCGTAACCACCCAGAAATGGGCCGACGAGGAAGGCGCCGATGGCTGGGGTTCTCAAGCAAAGGATGGCGTGGACCTGGCCAGGAATCTGCTCGGGGTCGCATGACCTCCCGGCATGTGCGCTGCCCGCCCGTCCCTCCCCCGTCTACCCGAGCTACCCGAGGCGCACCGGCAACGCCTTCAGCGCGACGAGAATCGGATTGTAGATGCTGAGCACACTGTAGGTCGGCGGCTCGAGCACCTCGATCTCACGGGTGCGGGCGAGCAGCTCTTCGAAGAGGATCGCGATCTCCCGGCGCGCGAGGTTCGCGCCCAGGCAGAAATGCGGCCCGCCTCCGCCGAACGCCAGATGCGGTGTCTGGGCGCGATGGATATCGAAGCGAAAAGGATCGTCGAAGACATCCTCGTCGCGATTTGCCGATGGGTACCAGAGTGTGACGCGCTGGCCCTTGGCGATTCGCACGCCCCGAATCTCCGTATCGCGCGTTGCCCGGCGCGCAAAATACGCAACCGGCGACGACCAGCGAAGGATCTCCTCGACCGCGGGGCGCATCGCGCTCGGGTCGCGACGCAGGGTCTCGAGCTGGTCCGGATTATCGAGGAGCGCAACCAGGCCGTGCGAGATTGCGCTGCGGGTCGTCTCACTACCCGCCACCGTGAGCAGTAGAAAGAAGAAATCGAGCTCGAGCTCGCTCAGCGAAACTCGCTCACCCTCATCGGTCTCGACCTCGACGGTAGACAGAATCGTCCATATATCGTCCTGGGGATTCTCACGCTTCTGCTGACCGAGCTTCTGGGCGTACTGGAACATCTGGACCTGAATCGCCAACTGCTCTTCGCGCGA
>CBDUYG010000293.1:0-4962 GCA_965371385.1 uncultured Myxococcales bacterium
CAAGGAAAAGAGAGGGCCCTGCGGAACGAGAGTTCTGGAGGGCCCTCCCCCTTTTGAGGCCCCTCCCCAGCCGCCGAGGCTCCTTTTCCGGGGGCTCGCTCAGATCGAGGGCTCGTCGCCATTCTCGACCTCAGTGTCTTCGTCCGTGATTCCTGTTCGATCGAGGCGAGCCATCTCGGGGTCGAGGTTCGCGCCGACGCAGAAGAGCCGCTCGATCGCCCCTCTTCGCAGCACATCCTCGAGTGTGAGACCTTGCTCCGCCGCGATGGCATCCAATCCCAGGCTGCCCAGCCGCGCGCTCTTGTCGATCGCTTTGGGGAGGGTCTCGGAGTCTCCGAGGGGTAATTGGTCGGCAACCGCCACCTTGTTCGCGAGCGCGATGAAGGCGTAGTAGAAGCTTCTGCGTTCCTCCGGGTCCAGGCCCGCTGCGGCGCGGAAGATCGAGTGCTGGGTTTCGGCCGGCGCTGGAAGCTGGGGGATCCAGACCGGCAGCTGCCACTCGGCGACTTCCAGGGTGTGGGGTGCTTCGGGGAGCGATCCTCTCTCCTCGGGGCGGATGAACCCGTAGATCTGCATGGCTTCGTCCCATGATGGAAATCCGAGATCCTCGAGTCGGCCCGTTCGCCAGCGCAGAGCCCACTCTTCCAGATCGTTGTCGAGCTCCCAGATCGTCCCCTGCAGCAGTCGAAAGTAGAGCCAGTAGTCCTTCTCGAAGAGGACGCGCAGCAGGGTGTGGAGCGCTGCGACATCGTCGTCCGGCCGGATGGGAACGAAGTAGAACTGGCCATCGAGGGTGAGGCCGCCCTCGGGTGGTTGCCAGCTCTCGTCATCGTTGGGCTTGAGGTGCACGAGAATCTGGTCGCGCAGGAATCGCACCCAGAACTCGGGATCGAGAGCGTGAGAGGCCCGGAAGAGGGTGTCGTCCCCGGCCTCCGCGAAGTTGGCGAGCCAGACCTGCATGCTCTCCAGGTCGGGCACGAGGCCGTTCCAGGCATCGAGATCCGCGCAGGCGGTGAGCTGATCCGCACTCGCGTGTTCCAGTATCCAGCTCGCGTCATCGAGTCCGACGGCCTTGACCGTGAAGCAGAGCTCCGCCTCGGGAATCATCGGGATCACCGCTTCGGGCTCGGGAAGTAGCTCGAGCATTCGTGCGCGGCCGGCCAGAGGCGTCTCGCAGACGATCGCCACCTGTTCTTCGAAGGGGAGCCCGGCCAGCAGGGCCTCGGCCCCACGCTTGTCCCCGCGAGCGAGCCTCAGAACATGCCTCGGTTCTGGCCGAGTGCCCGGTCGGGTCTCCATCGCGGCCCAAGCTAGCCCACCTGGCTCGAAGGGTCCCGCGGTGACGGCGGAACGGCGGGCAGGGCTGGGGACCGCATATCTGGCCTATCGTGTCCGGGTGCCGACCTTGGACTTCATCGCCCAGCGCCTCGAAGGGCACTCACCTGTGTGCCTCCCGAGGCAGGACAGGCGCATCGCCGCGGTGACGCTGGCGCTGCGTCACGCCGCCCGGTCGGACTCGGCGAGAGAATCGCTCGAGGTGCTCTTCATCGAGCGAGCGGTCCGCGCGGGGGATCCCTGGTCGGGGCACATGGCCTTTCCCGGTGGACGGATGGATCCGACGGACGATTCTGAGCGTCATACGGCCGAGCGTGAGACCCAGGAAGAGGTGGGGCTCGGCCTCGAGTCCGCACGTTATCTCGGCCGCCTCGACGATCTCTCTGGCCTCGCCGCTGCTGCGAGCCGGATGGTCGTCTCGGCCCACGTATTTCATGTCGAGGAGCCGGAGGACCTGGTGGTCAACCACGAGGTCGCCCAGGCGTTCTGGTTCCCCCTGCGCGGGCTATTCGAGCCGCGACGCCATGTGCGATATCCGGTCAACATGAGGGGCCGGGAGGTCGAGTTCCCCGGCATCGTGTTGGGGGAGGATGGAGGTCAGGTGGTCTGGGGGCTCACCTACCGCTTCCTGGAGATCTTCGCGGATCTCGTGGGGCGGAAGTTTCCGGCCTCGGAAAGCGATCCGACCTGAATCGCATGCCCGCGGTCCCCGCGCTCAGATCACGTCGAACTCCCGGGCCACCTTTTCGAGAGCCGCCAGCGCCTGATCGAGGTGCTCGCGCTCGTGGGTCGCCATGTAGGAGGTCCGGATCATCGCCTGACCCGGCGGCACCGCGGGCGGCACGATCGGGTTGACGAAGACCCCCTCCTCCTGCAGCCGCTTCGTCATCTGGAAGGTCGTGAACTCTTCCCCGACCAGGATCGGGATCACCGGCGAGTCGGAGTCACCCGTATCGAAGCCGATGTTGCCGAGCTCACGCTGCATGTAGTGGGTGTTCTCCCAGAGCTGCTTGCGCCGCTCGGGCTCGCGCTCGATGATGTCGATCGCCGCGATCACGGCCGCCGCCATCGGGGGCGGGGGTGCGGCCGAGAAGATCTGCGAGCGGGCGTGGTGCTTGATGAATTCGATCACGGTCTTGTTCGAGACGATGAAGCCACCGATCGTCGCGAGCGACTTGGAGAACGTTCCCGTGATGAGATCCACCTCGTCCTCGAGACCGAAGTGTTCCGCCGTTCCCCGGCCGTTCTCTCCGAATACACCGAGCCCGTGCGCATCGTCGACCACGAGGCGCGCCTTGTGCTGATTCTTGAGCTCGACGAGACCCGGAAGATCGCAGAGATCGCCTTCCATCGAGAAGACGCCGTCGACGATGATCATCTTGCCCTTCTTGTCGTCCACTCGCTCGAGCTTGCCCGCCAGGTCCTTCATGTCGTTGTGCTTGAACTTGAAGGACTTGCCGAACCCCAGGCGAACGCCGTCGATGATCGACGCGTGATCCAGGTTGTCGAGGAAGGCGACGTCGTGCCGGCCCAGCAGGCACGAGAGCGCCCCGAGATTCGTCTGATATCCGGTCGAGAAGGTCAATGCCGCCTCGGCATTCATGAACTCTGCGAGACGCTCCTCGAGCCGGACGTGGATCTCGAGAGTGCCATTGAGCAGACGTGAGCCCGCGCAGCCGGTGCCGTAGCGATTCAGCGCCTTCTGGGCCGCTTCCTTGACCAGGGGATGGTTCGTGAGCCCCAGATAGTTGTTGGAGCCCAACATGATGACCTTGCGGCCATCCATCGTGACAACGGGCTCCTGGGGCGATGAAATCTCGCGGAAGTAGGTGTAGATGTCCGCCGAGCGCAGCTCTCGCGTCAGCGTGTACTCCTCGCACTTCTCGAAGATGTCCATGGGACTTCCTCCACAGTTCGGCTCAACCAGCCCGCTCGGTCTCGGCTGATCGCCGGGTTTCCGATGTCTACTCGCGGGCTCACGCGGTCCGAACTCCAGACGTCGCGTTGAGCACAGTCGAACGATCGCGGTCGTCACCCCGCTTTTCGTCCAATTCGGTCCCGAGCTGGAATCGCATGGACGGGATGACCAACATTCCGTGCCTTCTACTGGGGGGAGCGACCAAGGTACCTCAAGCCCGAGTCCGTCGGCACCGAAGATTCTCCAAGCCATCCCACGGGGAACCGATATCCTTCTGTGCTCGTTCGAGCGCCGCCCCGGATTTCGCGGGGCTGGTTGGAGTCGGTGTCGGTCGTCGTGGTTCCCGGTTGGAGGGTCGAGATTGGAGCGAGGAGCGAGGAGAGCGAGGCGGGCGAGGAAATTGGAGAGTGAAGAGCCAACGCCGACGCGAGCCATCGTGGTTCGATGCCTCGTCCACGTGATCGTCGTGTCGGCTCTTTTCCTGATTCTCGCAGGTGGGGGGAAATCCCTGGCCGACGATGAGCAAAGTGCTGCTCCCACAGGGGAATCCGGCAGCGTGGCCGAGAGTCCGGCAGACCCCGCCGGGACGGAAGCTCTGATCCATGCCGATGAGCCGGATCCACTCTTCGATGACGACCTCGAGTTCGAAGAGCCTCCGGGGTTCCCCGACCCCTTCGAGCGGACCAATCGCAACGTCCTGAAATTCAATGAACTCCTCGACACGGCGCTGGTGGGTCCCATCATCTGGTTCTTCGGCTGGGTGACTCCCGGCCAACTCAAGCTGGCCCTGCGCCGAGTCTTCGTGAATCTCAATACCCCGGTCGTGTTCACGAACGATCTTCTACAACTCGAGTGGCAAGACGCCGGGGTGACGCTCGGCGCGTTGGTCATCAACTCGACAGTCGGGCTCGGGGGGCTCTTCGAACCGGCCGCGAAGATCGGACTCGAGCGACATCGCTCCGACTTCGGCCAGACCCTCACTCTGGCCGGCGTACCCAGCGGCCCTTATCTGATGGTGCCCGTCACCGGCCCGACCAATGTTCGCGATGGAGCGGGAACACTGATCGATGTCTTCTTGCGACCTTCGACGTACATCTTCGGTATCGGTGTGCTCTTCTACTACGGAGGCGAGGGGTTGGTCGCGATGGAGGAGCATCACGCCAAGCTCGGCGAGCTGAAGCGTTCGTCGGTCGATTTCTACCCGGTGCTCAAGAGTGCGTACTATCAGAACCGGATGGACCAGATCTGGAGCAATCGCGAACATCGCCGGCCGCACAAGGTGACCTTCGATCCGATGAATGACGAGGCAGCGGTGATGCCGAGCACGGTTGGCGATCGGAACGAAGAGAGCGGTTGATCGAGTCGGATCCGCCTGCGCTCACCGCTTGCTCACTCACCCAGTACGAATCCCCGCACCGCTTCGCCGAAGCCTGCCGGGTTGTCGGTCATGACCGAATGGCCCGCCTGGGGAACGACGGCGAGGCTGCCGTTCTGCAGCACGTCGTCGACCATCCGGTCGGCGACGTCCGCCGACAGAATGTCCGAGGCGGCGCCGCGTACGACGAGGGTCGGGCAGGGAATGGTCGCCAGGGCGTCCCAGAGCGCGCGTGTGCTCTCCGCTTCATGAGCCGCAAGCTCCTTCGCGAGGTCCTCCGGGCTGGCCCCTCCTGCCGTGCCCCAGTCGCGAAGCCCGATGTCCATCTTGAGGA
>CBDUYG010000294.1:0-4961 GCA_965371385.1 uncultured Myxococcales bacterium
TACCAGCTGGGTCTGCTACCCGGTCCGGAGGGCCAGGAAGTCGAGCCCGACCCACTGCTCGCCCATCAGACGATCGAGACCCTCAAGATGATCCGCGCCAGGACCAGCGGGAATCTCGAGGAGGAGGAGGCGAAGCTCCTCGACAGCCTCCTCTACGAGCTCCACACCCAATACGCGAAGTACGAGAAGAAGTAGGGTAGGGGCCGCCGCAGTCATGACCTCCGAAGCGAGGATTCTGCCCGCTCCCGCCAAGCTCAACCTCGGCCTGCGGGTGCTGGGCCGCCGCCCGGATGGATATCACCTCATCGAAAGCCTCTTCGTCCCGCTCGATCTGGCGGATCGGGTCGAGGTGAGACGGGATTCGGCTTCGGACGGACCCGACGGTGAATCGGACGAGGGCGTCGGGCTGCGCTTCGATCTCGAGTGGGCCGAGGGGGCGAGGCCCGATCCGGGGGTCCCTCGCGATTGCAGCAACCTCGCCGCTCGTGCTGCTCTTCGATTCCTGGAGCGGGCCGGGCTGGCCGGCTCCTTGACGCTTCGCTTGCTGAAAAGGATCCCCTCGGGTGCCGGCCTGGGGGGCGGGTCGAGCGATGCCGGCACCGTGCTGCGCGCCCTCCAGCAGCACTATCCGGGGGAGCTCTGCGAGGAGGATCTCGCCGAGCTGGCCCTCGAGCTGGGGGCCGATGTGCCCTTCTTCCTCTCGCCGCGTCCCGCTCTGGTGACGGGTATTGGAGAGCAGATCCAGCCGCTCGCCGACTTTCCCCGGCTCTGGCTCCTGCTCGTCAACCCGGGGATTTCTCTCGCAACGGCGGCGGTATTTCGAGCCTGGGATGAGGATCCGGCATCGTTGACTCCGGTGGAGCCAGGCTCTACGATGCGGGCGCTCCAGAGCTGGGCCGCCGCGTCGAGGCCAATCACGGAGCTCTTCGATTCCGGTCTGCTCGTCAACGATCTCGAGCCCGCCGCCCGCCGACTTTGCCCGGAAATGGGCTCGTTACTGAAGAGGTTGGGGGAGCTCGGGGCGGCTTGGAGGGGCATGAGCGGGAGCGGCGCGACCGTCTATGGCATCTTCCCCAGCGAGGAGGCCGCATCCGCAGCGCTTCAGCATGCCGGGTTCGGCCCTGGAGTGTGGGCATGCGTTGCACACAGCTCTGGACGGGGCGGGAGTTGAACCGCCCATTGGAACGAACGAAAGGCGAGGGACGTGAGCAGGGAGGTGCGGCTGCGCTGAAGGCGCATCGTGGATCCAATCATGGGGCGTCGCCAAATTGGTAAGGCAGCGGCCTTTGAAGCCGCCTACTGCAGGTTCGAGTCCTGCCGCCCCAGCCATCCACGCTCGGGACTGGAATCGACTCGAGAGCAGAGGGCTTCGATGAGTTTCGGCTCAATCGGAAGAAGAGGCGGGTCCGCTCGGGCCGGATGCACCGGCGGAGGGGTCCGGTGCGGCGAGCCCGGTAGTCGTGCCGGTTGGAAGTATCCGTCAGGGTCATCGTTGGAGAGATCGTTGGATAGGTTGGATAAATTATTGGACAGATCGTTGGATAGAGAGATCAGTCAATGTCAATAAAGCTCTTCAGTGGAAATTCGAACCTGGTGCTCGCCGAGGAGATCTCCACCTATCTCGACATCGATCTCGGCAAGGCCGAGGTCGGGACGTTCAGTGACGGGGAGTGCTGCGTCGAGATCACCGAGAATGTCCGCGGCATGGATTGCTTCGTGCTCCAGTCGACCAGTGCGCCCGCCAACCGGCACCTGATGGAGCTACTCATCATGGTGGATGCGCTCAAGCGCTCTTCGGCGCGGCGTATCACTACGGTGATCCCCTACTACGGCTACGCGAGACAGGACCGCAAGGTGAAGCCGAGGGTGCCCATCACCGCGCGTCTCGTGGCCGATCTGATCACCACCGCGGGAGCCGACCGTGTTCTCTGCGTGGACCTGCATGCGGGCCAGATCCAGGGATTTTTCAACATCCCGGTCGACAACCTCTTTGCGACGGGCGTACTGCTCGATGCCGTGCAGGAGCGGGTGCCCGGTGACGTTACGATCATCTCTCCCGACGCCGGAGGAGTGGAGCGCGCGCGCGCCTACGCGAAGCGCCTCGACGTCAACCTGGCCATCATCGACAAGCGGCGTGAGCGCGCCAACGTGGCGGAGGTGATGCACATCATCGGCGACGTCATGGGCAAGACCTGCGTGATCGTCGACGACATGGTCGATACCGCGGGCACCCTGAGCGAGGGCGCGCGCAGCTTGATGGAGAACGGGGCCGCGGCGGTCTATGCCGCAATCGCGCATCCCGTCCTCTCCGGCAACGCGATCAAGCGCATCATCGAGTCTCCCCTCGTGGAGCTGATCGTGACCGACACCATCCCGCTGCGGGCCGAGGCCCGGGACTGCGGAAAGATTCACGTCGTCTCCGTCGCGGCCCATATGGGCGAGGCGATCCGACGCATCAACAACGAAGAGAGCGTGAGCTCGCTCTTCGACTGAGGACCGGCTCCAGGCCGGTCGCAGCGAGCACGGCGGGTGAGACCCGATCGTGCCGGTAACCTTCAGGAGAACATCGTGGGTGCTTTTTCACTTGCAGTCGAAATTCGAGAAGGAACGGGAAAGGGCGTCACGCGCAAGCTTCGCGCCGCGGGGCGGCTACCGGCTGTCCTCTATGGACACGGGGACGCCGCCGTCTCTCTCACCCTGGACCCCATCGAACTCGAGAGCGTCTTCGCCCGCAGTGACGCGGGCGTGAATACCCTGATCGATCTCTCGGGCGCCAAGGAGGTCGCGGGCCGCATCGTGCTGGTGAAGGAGCTTCAGCGCCATCCGGTGCGCGGCACCCTCGTGCATGCGGATCTCTTCGAAATCTCGGCCGACGAGAAGATCAACGTCACGGTGCCGATCCATCTCCTGGGCACGCCCGAGGGCGTGAAGCTGGGCGGCATCCTCGAGCACACGATGCGCGAGATCGAGCTCGAGTGTCTGCCCAAGTCGATTCCCGACTCGGTGGATGTCGATGTGAGCCATCTCGAGATCGACACGGCGGTTCATCTCAGCGACGTCACTCTGCCCCCGGACACGACCACGAGCCTCGACGGAACCCTGACGGTGGCGCACGTTGCCATCCCGCGGGCCGAGGAGGAAGAGGTCGCGGAGATTGTCGAGGGCGAAGCCGGGGAAGACGAAGGGGAGGCGGAAGCCGGAGATGGCGACAAGGCGGACGCCGGCGGCAAGGACGAGAAGTCCGACTAGCCGCGAGGACCGCCGAGAGGCCCGTAGCCATGAAGCTGATCGTGGGGCTCGGGAATCCCGGGCCCCGCTATTTCGCCACCCGACACAACGTCGGCCGTCGAATCGTGGAATCCTTCGCCCACGAGCACGGCATTCCCCTGGCGGAAGATCTCTTCCTCGGAAGGTACGGAGTCGGTCGCGCCGTCGATCACGATGTGGCGCTGCTCCTGCCCGACACCTTCATGAACGCCTCGGGACGCGCGGTCGCAGCCGCCGTGGCGGGATTGCCGAGCGTCGATCCCGCCAGGGATCTGATCGTCGCCTTCGATGACCTCGATCTGCCGTCCTGCAAGATTCGCCTGCGCAAGAAGGGCGGTGGCGGCGGGCATCGGGGAATGCAGGACATCATCGAATCCCTCGAGAGCCGCGACTTCGCCCGTCTGCGTTTCGGGATCGGTCGCCCTGGCGCGGAATCCAGTGTGACCGAGCACGTGCTCAGCCGATTCGATCCCGACAAGGAGCGGGAGGAGCAGGGGCTGGGCCGGGCCATCGCAGTGGCGGTTCGGGCCCTCGAAGCGATCATCCGTGATGGGGTCGAGATCGCGATGAACGCTCACAACCGGGACGAAGACGCGCCGGGCCTCGGCTGAGTCGCGGTGCGCCACAGGCGCTACTCGACCGTCGCCAGGCCCCTGGACGGATCACTGCCGACCATCGGGTTCATATTGTCTGGCCCCGAATTCTGATTGAAGTCGTATGTATTCGCCGTTCTGGACAAGATAATTGATTGTCCCGGCATTGACCCGGTATTGACCGGTTACAATATCCCGAATGCGCCTGCCTGAGATCGATTCCATCCCCCAGACCCGTCGCCCGGTCTACCAGCAGATCGCCGACCATCTGCGCGATGAGATAGAGCAGGGAGAGCTGGACTCGGGCGAACGCTTGCCCACGATCCGGGCCCTCGCCGCCGATCTGGGCGTCAATCGGGATACCGTCTCCCTGGCCTACGACGTGCTCGCCTCGGAGGGGCTCGTGCACTCGACCGTGGGGCGCGGGACCTTCGTGAGCGATCCCGCCGCCCCGGCGAGCGAGGTCGAGGGCCGGGCGGCCGCTCTCGCGCCCGAGGTCGAACGCTTGATCCGCTTCGAGCACGCCCGACCTCGCTTCACGGCGGGGCCGGGCGTGGAGCCGCTCCACTCCTTGATTCCCGATCCGGCCCTCTACCCGGTGGACGCGTTCCGCCGCTGTCTCAATCGGGTGCTGACGCGCGGTGGTCCCGAGCTATTTCTCTACGGTGGGCCCCAGGGACATCCCGGTCTACGCGACTGTCTGGCGGGTCGCCTGGTCGAGAGCGGTGTTGCGTGCACGGGTGAGGACGTCGTGCTGTGCCATGGCGCCAGTCAGGGGATCGGCCTGGCAATCCGACTCTTCGCCGGCTCGGGCGAGGCCGTGGCCGTAGAGTCGCCCACCTACCACAACGTGTTGGGGACCCTGGTCGCTCTGGGGCTCGAGGCGGCTCCCGTTCCGATGGGAATCGACGGCCCCGACCTCGAGGCCCTCGATCGAACCCTGGCCCGGCCGGATGTGAAGGCCTTCTATACGATACCGACCTTTCACAATCCGATGGGGACGACGACGTCCCTCGGCCATCGCAGGGCGCTGCTCGAGATCGCGAGCCGCCACGGCAAGCCGGTGATCGAAGACGCCTTCGAGATGGATCTGCGCTTCAG
>CBDUYG010000295.1:0-4957 GCA_965371385.1 uncultured Myxococcales bacterium
TCGGAGGAGTGCCGGGTAGGCATCCCGCCACCGGTTCGCACGTCTCGAGACCGGTGCAGAAGAGGCCGTCGTCGCAGGCGAGGGGCGGCCCGGGGTCGCAGGCCCCGCCACCGTCGCAACTGTCACCGTCCGTGCAGGCGTCGTCGTCGCTACACGCCGTGCCCGCGATGTCGAGCTGGCAGGAGCTCGAGCAGCAATCGCCGTCGGTCGTGTTGGAGTCGTCACAGGTTTCGCTGCCCGAGACTACGCCGTCGCCGCACGTCTCCGTGAGGGTGAGCAGCACCGCGACGGTGTTGGACGAGAGGGCACTCGTGTCGTCGACGCTGTAGTAGTAGAAGTCGGTCGACGTCGGGCTGCCGTCGTGGGTGTAGGTGATGACTCCCGTGGTGGTGTTCACGCTCAGCGAGCCGTGGAGGGGCGACGAGGTCACGATGCTCGCAGGATCGAGAGCTCCGAGGTCATCGCTGTCATTCGCCAGGACGTCCACGTCGACCGACCCCGCCAGGTCGTATCCCGCGCCGTCGTAGACCGCTACGGGGGGCTCGTTCGGAGCCGGGGGGCCCTGGAGCTGGGCCGACGGAATGATCTCCTTCGCCTGGCTGGCACTCGACCAACGCAAGCGGGCCCTGGCGGCACCTCCGTTCTCGTACCACTCGAACTTGAATGATACGGGCACGCTGGCCGTCATCGCGATCGGAGCGCTCGGATGCTCGGTTTCGCCTTGATCGAACCACTTGTCGATCACGAGAACGTCGTCGATCCAGAGCCGACCGCCGTCGTCGATCGAAATGTAGTAGGTGTAACTCTCGTCATACAGCGGCACGATCTGCCCGGTCCAGCGAGCCGAGTAGTCGTTGTTGGGGATCACGGCATCGGGCGAGCCGTTACCCCAATCGAAGTCGATCACCGAATCGACGCGGGTCAGCGTCACGGGATCGCTGAGCGCGATGTCGTCGTAGTACTCCGCGTTGACGCCGTTGAGCGCGGTATTGATGATCACCGCGGCGGAGTTCGCCATCCCGATCGAATCCGTCACCGTCAGGGTCGCTGCAAAGGCCGATTGGCCCGTATACGTGTGCTGGACGACCGCGCCCGTGGCCGCTGCTCCGTCTCCGAAATCCCAGCTGTAGCTGACGAGATCGCCGTCCGGGTCCGTCGTCGCACCGGCGTCGAAGGAGACGACGAGAGGTGAAGGGCCGGACGTGGGATTCGCACTCAGGCTCGGCTCGGGCGGGAGGCCCGGCGGAAGCACGGCGGGGTAGAGGTTCGCCTGATCGCTCGCCTGATCGCCTGCGGCATCGGTCACCGTCACGCGGACGAGGTACGAGACATGGTCACCGGGTGCGCCGACCGGAGGCACGAGGTAGCCCGGCGGCGTGGCGCCGCTGTGGCTGTAGACGTCCGCCGTCACGACGCCGTCGTGAATCAGGTCGATCGCCCAGTCCCGAGTCAGGCTCGGGATGTCCTCGGCGTCGTCCACCAGGGCCGCCAGGTTGATCGTCTCTCCGACATTGAAGCTGTCGCCGTCGAGAGGGGTCGTGAGGCTCACCGTGGGTGGGGTGTTGAATGTCGTGATGTTGACTCTGGCGATGTTGGACGGATCGCCGTCGTCGTCGTCCACCGTGTAGGTGAAGGTGTCGAAGGTCGGGGCTCCGGTCCCTGCGAGATAGGTGATGAATCCCGTCACGGGATCGATGTCGCTGATCGAGCCCTCGTTGGGAGAGGCCACGATCGTCACCGTTGCGGGATCGATGGCTCCGTCGATGTCGAAGTCGTTGCCCGTGACATCAATGATGCCGCTCAGTCCCTTCGCGATGCTTGTCGAGTCGTTGAGCGCGTAGGGGACGGTGTTGGGGCAGTTGGCCGAGTCGGGCTGGAGATCGACCTGCTGGTGGGTCGAGAGTCCCTGCTCGTCCGTCAACGTGAGATGGATGCGCCAGAAGTAGGTATTCGCCGGGTCGCACGCCACCGGTGCGATCTCGGTCGTGGAGGTGCAGTCGGTGATCGGCGGATCCGAGTGGAAATGCCCGTTGTGGTGGAGGGCCACGATCCACTCGCAGGTGAGGTTGGGGTTCGCGCTCTCGAGATCCGAGTAGCTGGCGACGAGGTCGTAGCTCTCCGACTGAATGACCGAATAGAGGGTGCCGTCCGCCGGGCTCGTGATCGTCACCGTCGGCGGCGTATTGTTGAGCCAGACGTCCAGGGTGGTCGAGTTCGACTCGTCGGGATCGCCGTCGCCGTCGTCCGTGACGGTGAGGGTGATGGTCTTCTTCTCGGGAACACCGATCGTGCCGCTGAAGATGTGGCTCGGATTCGCGACGTTGCCGAGGGGAGATCCGTCTCCGAAATCCCACTCATAGCTCAGCGGAAGCGCCTCGGGATCGGTCGATTGATCGCCGGTGAACTGCACGCTGAGGGGCGTCGGGCCGTAGACGACGTCCTGACTCGCTACTGCGGTCGGCGGTGCGTTTCCCTCTCCCACGTACCAGACGCGGTAGAGCAGCGCGGTCCACGAGATGTAGTAGAGATCGCCGTTACTGGGATCCATCGAGACGAAGACGACTCCGCCCGCGTTCGAGGCGAAGTTCGTGACCTCGACGGGCTGATCATTGGCATCGTGTTCGAAGACCTTGATCCATTCGTGGTCCCACTCGGCGTGGAGATACTTGCCCTGATAGAAGGACGGGAACTGCGTGCCCGTATAGAAGACTCCCGCGGTGGAGGTGTTGGCTCCGAAGAGCGGCCCGGGGACGCTCTTCCCCATCGGATCCTGCGCCGCACCGACGTCGACCGTGATCGCATCGAACCCGTCGAAGCTCCCCCAGCGCGCGCCACCGGTCGCGCCGTGGCGCATGTCGATCGTGGGCCGCTCGTGGAAGAAGGTCGGGATGCTGCCCGGGACGTCCTGGCCGTTGTCGCAGGGATTCGGGAAGCGGGCGGCGGGGTCGAGGCTGGCCTGCTGGAGCAGATCGGTGAACTCGAAGTACTCCTGGGTGCAGGTCGTGCCGTCGTAGAGGGGGTTGGGGGCGTCGGGGTTCGGGGGGCTCGCCGCCGTATAACCGTTGTGGTTCTCGAGTCCCTCGAAGGTCGGCCAGCCGAAGTTCTGCCCCGGGGCATTCGAGACCTGGAGATCCTCCCAGGTTCCCCAGCCCACGTCGCCGATGTAGAGAGTGCCGGGGTCGGCCAGGGCGGGATCGTGCTCGCCGGTATCGGGCTTCAGCACCATCCGGTAGGGGTTGCGCAGGCCCAGGGCCCAGACCTTGGATTGTGTGCTCGCGGGATCGCCGGCGTCGTAATAGGGGTTGCTGGGAACGCCGAGGCCCGTCAGCGGATCGAGTCGCAGGATCTTGCCGCTCAAGGACGAGAGCATCTGGGAGCGGTAGGCGCCCACGTTCTCCTCCGGGCGCATGATTCCGTCGCTGATTGCCTGGGCGTAGTAGGTGTGGCTGATCGATCCCGGGTCGGTGGTGCTGTAGCTCGCACCGTC
This sequence comes from uncultured Myxococcales bacterium, assembly GCA_965371385.1. Lineage (GTDB taxonomy): Bacteria > Myxococcota_A > UBA9160 > UBA9160 > UBA4427 > CBDUYG01. The sequence continues at coordinate 3,488 of CBDUYG010000295.1, forward strand.
GCCGCAGGCCGCGAGGAGTGTTCCATCGCTGCCGAAGATGAGGTGCCCGGTGCCGTGGGATTCGTAGAGGATCGCGCAGCCGGTTCCGAGCTGATCTCCGTGGATGACGTAGCGCGAGCCGAGGTCGACCGACGTGGCGTTCGAGTAGTCGGGATCCGAGGGCTGGCCCTTGACGGCCGTATAGCGGGTGATGCGCCCCTGGGTGGCGTCGAAGTACTCGTTCGTCCCCGAGCTGTAGGAGCCCGTCCCGAACTCCATGAGGTGATGACGATCGACTACGTAATAGAGATACACGTAGCCGTTGTTGTAGAAGTCGGGGTGAAAGGCGACGCCCAGGAGGCCGAAATCGCGCCAGCCTCCGACCTCCTCGGAGATGTCGAGGAAGGCAGGGGTCTGCTTCACTCCGTTCTCGACGATGTAGATCCGGCCCGGTCGCTCCCACACGAAGAGCTTGCCGTCGCCCATGAATTGCATTCCCACAGCTTCGTTCCAGGAGCCTCCGATCGTCTCCTCTGCGAAGCCGGTGGGGAGGTTCGCGGCTGCGGCCAGGGTCGGATTCACCGCCAGCATGAGCAGCAGGGCGAGGGTCAGCGAGAGGCTGCGTCTGCAGGGCGATGAGGTGTGCTCAATCGCAGCAGAGAGGTCGGGAAAAGTGGCTCGTTTCGTCGGCATGGCTGCGGCTCTCCTTCGCCCGATTCCCTGCCCGAACCGGCTCCGGGTCTCGCTCCCTCCGGGCGAGTCGCAGGGTTGAAATCGGGCGGACCAGAGGCATCCGAAGGCCCACGGGTCGCCTTCGGACATGGGAATGAGTGGCCGCAGGCTCGTCGAAGTGTCAAATTAGATTGACACTTCGGCGTGGAGTGCGAGCCCGAAGATTCCGAAAGGCTGCGTGACACCTGCGCACGAGTGTAGAGGGGCAGCCCTCGGAGAGTATCGCGAGGCCGATCTCGTCCCGGCGAAGGCGTTCCCGTGCGGGTGTCTGCCGGTCTAGCTCGCCGCGTTCGATCGGTGGGCGTTCGGCATCTGGTCCTTGAAAATTGCCGTCACGGCGTCGTCGATCACCGCTTCTGCTTTATCCTGGTCGGTGACGACTCTCTCCGCCCAGCCGTACCAGACGTTCGCGCCCGTCTTCGAGTCGTAGATCCAGATCGAGACGCCGCCCTCCACCTTGCCGAGATTCGCGCGCCCGGCAAATTGCGCCGATGCGTAGACGCCGACGTCGTAGCTGATCAGGACATCGGCCTGACTCTTCGAAACCTCGCGAAAGCCTCGTGAAGTGAGTTCCTTGCGAATCGCCTCCTGCATGATATGGCCGTACCTCGATTTCGCCGTCTTCTCGCGCCTGGGATCGAACGCGAAGGTCTGGACGCTGGCGAAGTCGTAGGTGGTGTCGAATTGGGCGCTGGTTCTGAAGCGCGTGGGCGCACACCCGGCTGCGATGAGGCTCGCGCAGAGCAGGGCAAGAAGGAC
>CBDUYG010000296.1:0-4953 GCA_965371385.1 uncultured Myxococcales bacterium
TCTTGAATTGATAGGGCTCCCAGGCGTGGTAGATGATGACCTCACCGGGCTGGACTCCTCTGGCGATCTTCGCGGCCGCCTCGAACGAGCCCGTCTCGTTGTGGACCCGTACGGTGTCGCCGTCCCGAATCCCGCGCGGCTCGCAATCGCTGGGACTGAGGAAGCACGCTGGCTCTCCGCGCTGGAGGCGCATCATCAGCGCGTGATCGCGCCAGATGGCGTGGATGCTCCAGCGCGTATGTCCTCCGCTGATGCGCAGGGGCAACTCGCTGCTGGCGCCCGGGGGCGCCTTCTGTACGGGCAGCTCTTCGCCGGCCTCGATGTACCAGGGGTGATCGATGAAGAACTGTTGCCTTCCGGTCAGGGTGGGCCAGGCCATCTTCCCGTCGACGAACCAGCGGTGAGGCCAGTAGGTGTCGTTGGGGTCGAAGTCCGAGCTCGTCTGGGCGATGGGGGACGGACGCGCGGGGGCGATGATGGGAACCGCCCCGAGCTTCAGCGCCTCCTCGGCCCCGATGTTTCCCACGCTGGGACTCCTGGTCATGATGTCGTCGATGAGCTTGATGGGATCCTTGGGATCGTGGGGATCGTATTTGCCGTTCGAGGTGTAGTGCGTGTAGGCGTTCTTGAGATCCAGGGGCTCGTCGTTGTAGCCGCGCACGGGATCGATGTTCCGCTCCTTCGCACGCCGCGACACCGCTTCGCAGAGCATGCCGAAGATCACCCACTCGCTCTTCGATTCGCCCAGCGGCCGAACGGCCTCATCAGAGAGGATCACGTAGGGGACGTAGCTCTGCGCATACTTGATGCCGTGTTTTTCGTAGTAGCCGGCCGCCGGCAGGAAATAGTCGGCGTTCAGGGCAGAGGTACTCATGCGGAAGTTGATTGCGACGATGCAGTTGAACTTCGGCCACAGATTCTTCTTCGCGATCTGGGGCGCCGGCCAGCGCCGCAGGGGATTGCAGCCCGAGAAGACGAAGACCCGGGGCTCTCGGTCCGGCGGAGGGTGGATCTCGGTCCAGCCCTTTTCGATGGACTCGCGCATGTAGTCGGCGAGCTCGCGCGGGAGCGTGGGGTCCGCGAGATCGGGACGATCCCAGAGCTCCTTGTAGCCCCCGTGCACGTAGAGGAAGGGCATCAACGGCACATTGGGCTGCTTCAAGCTGTGCTCTCGGTAGAACTGCTCGTAGTCTCGTGCCGTGAGCCCGCGGATTGCCTTGGGGATGGCGCGCAGGATCTCCATCGGACCCATGGTGTTGGCGCTGAGGCCGTCGAGGCCGTCGAGGCCCCACCATGCGGCGATCCGCATACCGCCACCGGGCTTGCCTTGATTCCCCGTGAGCGCCATCAGCAGAATCATGGAGCGTTGGGCCAGATCGCTGTGATAATGCTTGCAGGCGCCCCAAGAGGCGAAGATCATCGCCGCGGGTGCTTCGGCCATGCCGCGGGCGAAGGCGCGGATCAAGGCCGGCGCGATCCCGGTCTCCTCGGAGGCCTTCTCCGGAACGTATTGCTGGAGGTGTTCGCGCAGGCGGTCGAAGACGGGCCGCACCTCGACCTCGTTGCCGTCCGCGAGCTTCACGCGATGCGTCCCGCCGAGGGAGGGGACGAGCTTGCCCAGGGCGAGGGATCGGCCGCCTTTGCCATCTCCCTGACATCCGGGAACCTCGGCGAGCTTGTCCTTCCGCTCATCCCAGAAGTAGAGTTGGTCTTCGCGTCCTCTCTTCTTCAGGTCGCTCTGGCGCAGGAACTTCCCGTTGTCGACGCGCAGTAGGATGGGGAGGTCGGTCTGCTCGCGTATGTACTCGACGTCGAAGAGATTCTCCTCGACGATCACCTGAGCGGCGGAGAGGCCGAGGGCCGCATCCGTCTCCGGCTTGAGGTTGAGCCATAGATCGGCATGGATGCTGGTGGCGTTGAGGTCGGGCGCGATCACGATGAGCTTGGCGCCCCGGTAGCGCGCCTCGTGCATGTAGTGGATCTCGGGAATGCGCGTATAGGAGGGGTTGCCGATCCAGACCACGATGTAGTCCGAGCGGAACCAGTCGGCGGCGGTCCCCTCGCAGTTGTACATGCCCCAGGTCTGCACGGCGCCCATCGGCATGTCGCCCACGCCCGACCACGAATCCATCACCGTCGCGCCCACCGCCTCCGTGAAGCGGAACTCACCCGCCGTCTCGGGGCCGTAGCCGGCGTTGGTGGTACCGTGGTCGTGGACGATGGACTCCGACCCCTGCTCGATGGCGGCGTCGATGATCTTGTCCGCGATTTCTTCGAGCGCCTGGTCCCAGGGGATGCGCTTCCATTTGCCGTCGCCGCGTTCGCCGGCGCGCTTCATCGGGTAGGTCACACGGGACTCGGAGACCTGCAGGTCGCTGTAGCACGCGCCCTTCTGGCAGCCTCGGGGATTCGGGTCCGGGATGTCCTCCCGGGGCGACTCGTAGACGGCGTCCTGCTCCTCGCGCCAGACCACGCCGTCCTTCACGAAGACATTCCACGAGCACGCCGCGATGCAGTTGGCGCGGGTGTGGGTCCCCTTGGCGATGCGATCCCACTCCCAGCGCCGGCGGTAGACGTCGCTGTAGTCGTCGTAGCTGACGCTTGCGGTCTGCTGGAGCGCGGGCAGCGGCGGGAATACGCGCTCGGGCTTCTCCTCGAGCCGGCACATCGTGAGGGCGACACTGCTCGCGCTGGCGCCCACGAGGAAGGTTCGGCGGGAAATCTCGCTGGACTTTCGATCATCCATACGATCGATTCGATCCGTCATGTTGCTTCGACCTCCACGCGCGTGTCCCGGTCCGTATGGCTGGGCTGTTGCGCGATGACCATGGGGCGTAGATGGAATTGCCCGCCCGAGAGCTCCACGGGATTCAAGGGCGAGGGGATGAGGTTCTGGAACCCCTTGCCGTTCTTGAACTGGTAGTTCTCCCAGGCGTGATAGATCGTGAGCTGACCCTTGCGCATGGAGCGCGAGACCTTGGCCATGACCTCGAACTCGTCGAGGTCGTTGAAGACCCGGACCATGCTGCCGTCTTCGACTCCGCGTTCCTGGGCGTCGGGCACGCTCATGAATACGACCGGCCCGCCGCGCTGCTGCTGCAGCATCAGGCTGTCATCCACCCAGGCGGAATGGATGCTCCATCGCGTGTGGCCGCCCGTGAGGATGAGGGGGTAGTCGCCTCCCGCCGTCGGCGGGGCCTTGTGGATCGGCAGCTGCTCCCCCATCTCGAGGTAGAGCTCCTGGTCGATGTAGAACTGGATGCGCCGGGAGAGAGTCGGGTAGGGCATCTTGTCGAAGACATGCTTCGTGAGGGGCGTGATGGTCTCGCCGGGCTCGATCTCCGTCGCGTTCCCGATCGACACCGCCCCGTGCCCGATCTTCTTGAAGGGCGCGAAGCCCTTCTTCTTGAGCTCGGGCCAGGTGAGGTCGCCGAGGTTGCTGGCATTGTCGATCAGGTAGGCGCAGACCTTTTCATCGTCCGTGTGCCCGTACTCGCCGCCGCTGGAGAACTTCTCGTAGATGTTGCCGAGGGGCCGGGTATCACCCCGGCGATCGACGTAGCTCTCGATTCCGCGATCCCGGGCGCGCTCGTCGACTTTTTCGGTGAGGCGGGAGATGATCTCCCAGTCCGACTTGGCCTCGTAGAACTGCACGGCCTTCTCCCCGGAGTGGATGAAGGGCATGAGGGGCGTCACCCACTTGTGCTCGTCGCGCTCGTACCACGCCGCTGCGGGCAGCACGTAATCAGAGTGAATGGTGGTGGAGGTCATGCGCCAGTCGAGCGTCACGATGAGGTCGAGCTTCGGCCACAGGTGCTTCAGCACGAGCGGATAGCTTCGGATGCGGCGTAGAGGATTGCTCCCCATCACGAAGAGCATCTTGGGGTCGTCGCCGCGCCGGGGCCAGACCTCCTGCCAGCCCTTGTCGAGCGATTCATCGAGGACCTCCCGCACGGGCCGCTTGAGGTAGGGATCCCATTCCTGAAGGTCTTCGCTGGCCTCGAGCAGGCCGCCGTGGATGTACCAGAAGAGCGCGCCACAGGCCATCCGGCCCTCTTTGATCGCTGCGCGTCCCTGCTCGTAGACGATCATCTCGTCCGTGTAGCCCTCGGCCTTCCACTTCGCCTGGTTCACCAGCATGCCACCGATCGTCTTGATCGCGGTCTTGTTCATCATGTCTCCGACACTGAACATGCTGCGGATCCACTTCTCGATGGCGTCGTGATCGAGCCAGGGGAACCCGACGAAGCCGCTTCCCTTCTTGCCGAAGTTCCCTGTGAGAGCGAATACGAGGGCCTGGCTGCGCTCCATCAGGTTTCCGTGGTAGTACTTGGCCATGTTGGACGATGTCACCATCGCGGCGGACTTCGCCTTGCCGAGCATGCGCGCGAGCCGGCGAATCGTGGGCGCGGGCGTGCCACAGAGCTCGGAGGCCTTCTCGGGCGTGTAGTCGGCGAGCTGCTTGCGCAGCAGGGAGAACACAGTGTTGACCGCGACAGTCTCACCCGACGCGAGCTTTACCTCGAAGCGTCCCTCGAGCGTCGGCTGGAGGTCTTTGAGGGCGAGGGAGCGTCGCGGCACCTTCACGATTCCCTTCTTGGGGTCGTGGAAGTAGAGCCTCTCGTCGCTGCCTCCCCTCTTCAGGTCCGATTCGCGCAGGTAGAGGTTCGTGTCCTCGCGCACCAGCAGAGGCATGTCGGTCTGCTCGGCCAGGAATTCACGGTCGACCAGATCCTCATCGATGAGTACGCTCGCCATTCCGAGGGCCAGGGCCGCGTCGCAGCCCGGCTCGACCGGGACGTAGAAGTCCGAATGCACGGAAGACGCACTGAAATCCGGGGCGATGCAGACGATGCGGGCGCCCTTGTAGCGCGCCTCGGTGAGGTAGTGGGAGTTGGGGATCTGGGTATAGAGGGGGTTGCTGCCCCAGATCAGGATCAGATCCGAGTACAT
>CBDUYG010000297.1:0-4940 GCA_965371385.1 uncultured Myxococcales bacterium
TCCTGAACGATCGCGGGATCGACTTCGAGACGATCGAGTACCTCAGTGATCCCCTGGAGCGCCCCGCGCTCGAGCAGATTCTGGAGAGTCTTCCGGACGCGCCGTCGGAGTTGGTGCGCAGGGACAAGAACTTCAAGGAGCTGGGGCTCGACCCCGAGGCCTATGAGTCTTCGGATGCCGTCGTTTCGCTCCTGCTCGAGCATCCGAAGCTGATGCAGAGGCCGATCGCCCTGCTCGGCGACAAGGGCGTGATCGCTCGCCCCTCGGAGAGAGTCCTCGAGCTGTTGGACGGCCTCGAGCCATTGAACGGCTGAGTCAGTTGAGCGAGACGTCCGCCGCGTAGCGACCGTCGCTGAACCCGCTGAAGAACTGATCGAGCAGCGGGTTGCGAATCGGCTCGAGGCAAGAGTCGGCCTCGAGGTGGCGCTGGGCCACGTAGGTCATCTGGTCGCCATCGTGCACGAGCACGTGGTACCAGGGTTGATCTCTGGGTGGCCGCGAGCGGGCGACTTCGTCGTACCACTCGTCGCTGAGCTGAAAGGTGGCGTCGACGTCGACTACCACGCCGCGATAGTCGAAGCGCCGGTGGTGGATCAGCTGCCCGGGGGAGAAGAGTGCCCGACCCACTCCTTCCATCTCGATGTCCTCCAGCTCGCTGCCATCCATCTCGATGTTCCCCCTACTCTTCCGCTTGCGCTTCCGGCCGTGTCGAGCATCCCGAGTCCGCGATCGAGCCTTCGGTTCCGCCCTGACCAACGCCGGTTGAGCGCTTGCCGGCACCCCTTGGACGCTCCCCGCCGAGGATAGCCTCGACCGGACGAAAACCCGAGCGACCCGGTACTGCGCCGTGCTAAACCCGGTGACGACGCGCTCAATCCACCCGATCGTCGCTCCTCCCCGCAGCACGGCGACCCGGGATCACCTGGTCGTATTTCCATGATTCGAAGAGTCCTGGCCGTCATCGTCTTTCTCACCCTCTTCAGCCTGACGATGGGAGGCGGGCACTACTATCTCATCGAGCGTCTCGCGCTCGACCCGCAGTGGCCCCTCTGGCTCTCGAACGGGATCATCGCGCTCTTCGTTCTCGGGATCGTGAACCTGATCGTCCAGGTCGTCCTCAGACATCGCTTCGGTGCCGCCACCACCGGCCTCAGCTGGATCGCGTATATCTGGCTCGGGGTGCTCTTCATCTTCATCATCCTCACCGCGGCCTCGGACGGCATCGTGTGGGGGATCGCGCGGCTCCAGCCCGCGCCCTGGCCGGCGGATCCGGTCGCCCTTGCTCGCATCCAGGCCCTGGCAGTGGCGGGGCTCGGCATTGCTTCGGCCGGATACGCCCTCCATCAGGGACTTCAGCATCCCAGCATACGGCGCGTCGAGATTGCCCTCGAACGCTGGCCCGAGTCGCTCGATTCGTTTCGTATCGTGCAGATCTCGGATGTTCACATCGGTCCCCTGCTCGATCGACGCTTCGCCGAGGAGGTAACGAGGCGAGTCAACGCCCTCGAGCCCGATCTCGTGGCGGTGACGGGCGACCTCGTCGACGGCAGTGCCCATCGGATCGCCGACGAGGTGAAGCCGTTCGCGGCCATCCGTGCCTCCCACGGCGTCTACTTCGTAACGGGCAACCACGACTTCTTCTCAGGAGCCGACGATTGGGTAGAGATCGTGCGCAGCTACGGCTGGCGCCCCCTTCGCAATGAACACGTCACCATCCGATCGGGGGGCGCCGCCTTCCACCTGGCCGGCGTGGACGACCGTCAGGGCGCGATGATCGAGGGAGGCCCCGGCGAGGACATGGAGCGCGCCCTCGCCGATCGCGACCCCGACCACCCGGTCGTCCTGCTCGCCCACGATCCGGGAGCCTTCAAACGCGCGCTGAAGCACAAGATCGATCTGCAGCTCTCCGGTCACACTCATGGCGGCCAGATCTGGCCCTTCCACTGGGCGGTGCGTGCAGTGATTCCATGGGTGCGCGGCCTGCACCGGGTCGAAGAGAGCCACATCTACGTAAGCTGCGGAACCGGCTTCTGGGGGCCTCCGATGCGCCTGGGCGCACCGGCCGAGATCACCGAAATCGTGCTCCGCAAGCGGGTCTGAGGGCGGTCGATCGTTCGGCGGTCGTATGCGGATCCAGGTCGATCGCGCAGGAACGAGGGGGCTGGGGGCAGCTTCTGGTGATGGTCGCCTGGTCCGATTGCGGGCCCGGTTCGGCTCATTCCAGCAGGTTAGTTCAACCTCGAAGTCCGGCTGCGAACCTGCACGAGAACCCGCCCCACGGAGTCGGCGTCGGGCGCCTCGGGGTGGAGTTCGAGATAGCGAGAGAGATCCGCCTCGGATGCCAGATAACACTCGAGGGCTCGATTGAGCAGCCCGCGATCGCGCAGCTCGCCGGGCGAGTCAGGCTGAAGCAGCAGGACCCGGCTCGAGCAGCGGAGGGCGGAGTCTAGATCGGATCGATCGAGGTGGATCTGCTTCAGGTTGCGCAGGACCCGCAGGAGAATTTCCCGTGAGCTCACCGGAGCCAGCATTCCCGGATGAAAGCCCCCCGCCCCGCTCGTCAGTTCATCCAGCAGCCGCCGGCAGCCGTGCTCGTCGATCACCCGCCCCGCGAAGGCGTCGATGTAGACCGGCGGATCGGACCCGCCCGCCGGCACCATGGCGAGAAAGTGTCCGGGGAATCCAACGCCGTATGCATCGAGGCCCAGCCGCCGAGCGAGGGAGATCCACACGATCGCCAGGGTGATCGGGATCCCCCGGCGACGCTCCAGCACCTGGTCGAGGTAGCTGTTGCGCAGATCGTAGTAGTCCTCGGAGTTGCCGCGGAAGCCGGCCTCGATCGCGAGGTGCCGGGTCAGGCCGAGAGCACGCTCGCGTGCACTCTCCAAGCCTTCGACGGCTGGACGCGCGGCCTCGGCCAGCTCTTCGAGCCGGGCGAGAGCGACCGGGACGTCGACCCCCGGCCGCTCTTCGGCCGCGATCCAGAGCGCCGCCTCTGCCGGATCGATCTCGGCGTCCGGCAACGAGGCGATCTCTCGAAATCGCTGCCCGGCCCGCTCCCTCTCCTCGTGTCCGCTCATCGCCGCAGGATCGCACCCGATTCGACTCGACGCACCTCGCGGCGCCCACTTCTCACGCTATCCTCCGGCGCCATGGTGACCATTGGAATGAACTACAGCGTACTGGCGGGCAAGGAAGAGCAGTTCGAAGGAGCCTGCCGCAAGGTCATCGAAGTCATGGATGATGCCGAGGGGCACGAGGAGTCCCAGCTCTTCCGGCGCGTCTTCGGCGGCGACCACGCCGAGTTCCTGATCGTCTCGCGCTGGTTCGATGAGGAGGCTTTCAAGTCCTTCATCGCCTCGGAGACTTTCAAGAAGGTGACGAGCTGGGGCCTCAAGAACGTCCTCGCGGGCCGGCCGAGCCACACGACCTATCGGGAAGACTGAGCCGACCGGTCTCGGGCGAGCCTCGCGTGATTGCGAAGCATGCGAAGGAACTGCCCGAAGCTGGGCGTAGTATAGGAGCCCGCCGATTGCTGCACGGTGGCCGCCGCGCTGATTTCGGGGTAGTTGGCAACGACGTCACAGAGATCCGCCGGGATCTCGTCGAAGCCCCGGGCGATGTTTCGCTCGACGGTGGCCCGTAGATTCGGGCCGAACTCCATCTCCCACTCCCGCACTCGCAAGAGCGCACCGGTATCGATCCCCTTGTCGATCTGATGGATCGAGTAGCCCGTGCGGGGGATCCCCTCGTAGATCGGCCAGATGACGCTCTGAGCTCCCTGGAAGCGGGGCAGCACTTCCATGTGGACGTTGAGCATGCCGAACTTCGGGATGGTGAAGACGCTCGCTGCGATGTAGCTGTTGCCGAGCGAGAGAGCGATGTCCGGGGCCGCCTCGCGAAAGATCTCGCGCGTGGGGTCCGAGTTGATGATCGGGCTCTCGTGGACCGGGACGCCGGCCTCCCTCGCCAGCTCGACCACGTCCCTCGCCCGGGGAACCCGGTACCACGAGCGAATGCGGATGCCGTTCAGCGCCCCGAGCAGTCCGATCCGGCGGAGCTTCTGGCGCTTGCGCCGGCGCAGACGTTCCTTGTTCGCCGTATTCGTCTCCGCGAGGACCAGCCCCGCGAGCTCGATGCGCGGGTCGGCGACCAGCTCGGGCAAGCAGCGCGAGGCCAGCCCCAGGCGCGACGAGGTCAGCACCAGGACCCTCACAGGTTGGCCGTGAATCCGCTGTCCGCTTCCATGTTGCCGCGGGCAAAGTAGTGGATGTGGCCGAGGGGCCACTCGGGCTTGATGTGATGACGTGGGATCGCGAAGAGGTTCGTGCGCTGGGCCTCGATCGTGCCGCGGAAAGCACCGAAGCACGCGCGATAGCCGGCCTCGCGCACGGCCGCGAGGGAGGCCGCGTCGGCGTCGGCGAAGGATCCATAGGGCCAGGCGATATAGCGGCACTCGCGGCCGAGCTTCTCCTCGAGATCCTGCTTCGAGCCGGAGATCTCGTCCTCATAGGCTGCGGCCGAATCCAGCTGCGAGAGGCGCGCATGGGTTCGCGTGTGGGACCCCACCTCGACTCCCAGCTCAGGCAACCTTGCCAGCTCATCCCAGGTATTCGTCTCGATCACGTCGGGATAGCGCGTCGTCTCGAGGCAGTAGTGGCGCGCGGTCTCGTAGTCGATCTCGATCCGGCGACTCGGGACGAAGGTGATGGCCGGCACGCCGAGATCGTGCAGGATCGGGGCCGCGTTCTCGTAGATGTTCCTGAAGCCATCGTCGAAGGAGAGGTGGAAGTAACGACCATCGATTGCGCGCCGCCCCTCGATCATCTCGATCACCTCGTCGGTGGTCACGAAGCGGCCAATCTCCTGGAGGCCGGAGATGATCTCGCGAAACTTCTCGCGCTGATCGTCGAAGACATAGTGGAGGTAGAGACAGCGCA
>CBDUYG010000298.1:0-4937 GCA_965371385.1 uncultured Myxococcales bacterium
GTCCCTCTGCACCACGACACGCGGCAGCGTGGAGATCGCTCGGAATTCTACGGCCCTTATGTCGATCGCGAGGTCTCGCCGCTCTACGCCTTCGGTCACGGTCTGTCCTACACGTCGTTCGCCTATAGCGAGTTGGTCGTCGAGCCCGGATCCACGACCGAGCCGACGTCGGTCGTCGTCGAGGTGACGAACACCGGGGAGCGCGACGGGGACGAGGTCGTTCAGCTCTACGTCACGGACGAAGTGGCCTCGGTCGCACGTCCGATTCGCGAACTCATGGGCTTCGTGCGGATCGGGATCCCGGTCGGCGCCACTCGCACTCTACGCTTCACGGTCGACCCGAGCCGGTTGGCCTTCCATGGAACCGATATGCGCCTCGTCACCGAGCCGGGTCTCTTCACGTTCCGGGTCGGCCGAAGCTCTGACGACCCGGGTATGCGGGAGGTCTTCGTCAACCTCGATGGTGACGCCGCCGAATATCAGCGGCGCGAGATCGTCGCGACGCGTGTGGACGTGGAATGATCGGGCGGCGGCAGGCGCCGACCAGAGGCGTCTGATCGCCCACCTCGCGAAACGACTCGGGCATGAAGTGCTCGCTCGTGTGAACGCCTCCGCCATCCCGGGCCGGAGACGCCGTCCAAAAGACTGAATTCATGCGAGGTTTCACAGAGTTACATCCTTGTTCAACGGTGGATGGTTCAGGTTATTCACTTGCGCAATCAGGTTACATAAGATATGTAGTAATAGTACACAAGTTTTGCGAGCCGGAACCCTGACCCCGAAGGAGGAAAGTCATGGATCAACCCGAGAGCTTCGCGGCCCTCAGCGACGCGCTGCACGACGACGCGCGCAAGGAGACGGGCCTCGACGACTTTGGAGATCCCTCCTATGGGAAAGGTCTCGAGGTCCTGCTCACCTCCCTCGATGAGGACGTCAACCTGAGCCTGCTCGGCCGCGGGATCTACCGCGGGCAGCTCACGAAGATCCTCGCGACGCGCCTGCGCACTGTGCAGCGTCTGAAGGACCGTCCCGAGGTTCTCGAGACCCGGATCCGCCGGCCCATCGTGATCACCGGCCTCGTACGCACGGGCAGCACGGCACTCCACTACCTCATGGGCCAGGATCCCGACCTTCAGAAGCTCGAGTACTGGCTCGCCGCCGAGCCCCAGCCTCGTCCGCCGCGCGAAGAGTGGGAGGCGAACCCCGCCTTCGAAGCCGCCGTGGGCGAGCTCGATTTCCTCTACAACACGACCCCGGACCTGATGGCGGTGCACGAAATGAAGGCTGATTGGCCCGAGGAGTGTCGCCACATTCTCGCCCAGTGCTTCACCGACGATCGCTTCGAGTCGTCGGCCACGCTTCCCCTCTACAACGAGTGGTACCACGGCACGGCCCACCCGGAGACCTATCTCTGGCACAAGAAGGTGATCCAGCTGATTGGCTCCACGGACCCGAAGCGACGCTGGTTGCTCAAGTATCCCGTCCACCTGCGGCAGCTCGACGCGCTCTTCGCCGTCTATCCCGACGCTTGTGTGATCCAGACCCACCGGGATCCCCGCACCGTGATGGCTTCGTATGCGAGCTTCATCTCGAAGGTTCGCCAGATGCATCAGCTGGACGTAGACGTTGCCTATGTCGCGCGCGAACAGATGGAGAGCTGGGCCCACGCAGCCACGGCCGGCATGCGCTATCGCGAAGCTCACGGAGACGACCAGTTCATCGACGTGCAGTTCCAGGACTTCATGTCGGATCCGATCGGCTCGGTGAAGCGCATCTACGATCGTTTCGATCAGAGGCTGTCGCCGGAAGGCGAGGCAAAACTGAAGGCCTGGCACGCTGACCATCCCCAGGGCAAGCACGGGCGGCACAGCTACGAAAAGAAGGACATCGGTGTCAGCGAGGACGAGATTCTGGAGCGCTTCGCCGACTACATGAACCAATACGGCATCGAGCCTTAGCTGTGTGCGCGGCAGAAGGCCCCGCGCCCCGCAGCCAGGCGAAATAGAAGAGTTTTCCCGCCAGAGCGATTGGAGCATCCATGTACTGTGATTCGATTTTCGGCTCCATCAAGCAATGGGGCTTCCTGGTCAAGGATATCGACGAGGCGATGGAGTGTTGGATAGACCAGCTCGGCGTCGGCCCATGGTGGGGCTTTCGGAATGTCGCCGTCACCTCGCACTTCCAGGGCACGACGAGCGAGGTGAAGATGGATGTCGGTCTCGCCTTCCAAAGCGGTGTGCAGATCGAGCTGATTCAGCAGACCAACGACGCCCTATCTCCCTACAGCGTGTTCTACGAGACCGACGCGAAACAGACTCTCCATCAGATCGCCTACTTCGCGAAGGATATCGACGCCGCGGTCTCGAGGGCCGAAGGCATCGGAATGCAGGAGGTCGGATGGATCACGACACTGCTCGGGACGCGATACGTCTACATGGACTCACCCGCGATGCGTGGCCTCGTCATCGAGTTGATGGAGACTCACGACGGGTTCGAGGAGGAGTACGAGCGCAATGCGACCGAGGCCGGCAGCTGGGACGGGAGCGATCCCTATCGACTCATCTCGCTGCCATAGGAGGCCGGCGCGACGGAAGACTGCGATCCCACGGAATGCCGGGATCGCAAATCCCATCCCTCTCGAGGCCAAACGGAATCAAGGGGCAGAACGACTCGAGGAGAAGAGACAATGACACACTTCAACCGCAAGCCGCGGAGCAAGCACGAAGAGTATCTGCTTGCGCGCGCGGCGGAAGTTCTGCCTGCCAGCGCTCGCACACCTACCATGTCACTCGATGCCGCCATGGTCATTCGGGAAGGTCGCGGCTCGAAGATAATCGACGTCAGCGGCAACGAGTACATCGACTACTTGCTCGGCTCGGGTCCCATGTTTCTGGGCCACGCCCACCCTGTAGTCGTCAATGCGGCGCGCGAGGCTGTGGGGCACGGGACGAGCTACCTCCTACCGAACGAGCCGTCGATCCTGCTGGCCGACGAGATCGTAAAGGCCGTGCCGTGCGCCGAGCGCGTCGCCTTCGGAAGCACCGGGAGCGATGCGGTCTTCTTCGCGTTGCGCCTCGCCCGTGCCTACCGGCGCCGCGACAAGATCCTCAAATTCGAAGGGGGCTACCACGGCCAGGGTGACCACGTCCTCATGAGCAATCAGTGGACGAACGAGTCTGCCGATTTCCCCCTCGCAGTTCCCAACTCGGAAGGCATCCCGGCAGCCGCCCAGCGAGACGTCCTCGTCGCGCCCTTCAACGACATCGAGCTCACGACCTCCCTGATCGAGAATCACGCGGACGAGCTCGCGGCCGTGATCGTCGAGCCCATGCAGCGCACCATCCCGCCGCGCCCCGGCTTCCTCGAGGGCCTGCGCGATGTCACACGCAGGCTCGAGATCCCCTTGATCTTCGACGAGGTCGTTACGGGCTTCCGGCTGGCGTACGGCGGCGCTCAGGAGTACTACGGCGTGACGCCGGATCTGTGCGCCATGGGGAAGAGCCTTTCGGGTGGACATCCGCTCTCCGTGGTCTGCGGGGTCGAGGATCTCATGGTCTTCGCCGAAGGCGTACGCAAGCTCACGGGCAACTACGTCTCGCTGACGGGCACCTTCAGCGGCAACCCGGTCTCCTGCTCGGTGGGGCTCGCGGTATTGAAGGAGCTTCGGCGAGAAGAGCTCTACGAGACGCTCTTCGCCCGCGGCCGACGGCTGAAGGAGGCGTTGCAGACCAGCCTCGACAAGGCAGGCATCGCCTGCACCGTATCCGGTGAGCCGCCCGCATTTCAGCCCTGGTTCAGTGAGGGAGAGATCATCGACCACCGCTCATGCCGGCAGTCGGACCCGATGCTGGGCTTCGCCCTTGCGCAGGCTCTCCTCGACCGCGGTGTTCTGAAGGCGCACGAGAAGTTCTTCGTGTCGACGGTGCACAGCGACGCGGACATCGATTTCACGATCGATGCAATCGAGGAAGCCGTGCAGGAGATCGCGCAGGGGAGGAGGGGGTAGGGAAATGCGCGATGGAAAGGTCGCTGCGATCACGATCACTCCGGGCTGCCTCCAGCCAGGGCAAGGGATATGACGAAGGCGCGCAGGACCCAGGCCGAGCGCCGTGCGGAGACCCGCGCGGCCGTGCTCGACAGCGCTTGTCGGATCTTCGGGGAAAAGGGCTACGCCCAGACGAGTATTGAAGAGATCGCCTCGGCGAGCGGTGTGACGATCCGGCCGATCTATCACTACTTCGGCAACAAGCTGGCCCTCTTCGAAGCGGTCAACGCGCTGATGGAGGATAGGATCGTCGCTTCCATTGACGATTCGAGCGACGAGGAGCCAGGAAGGCGAACACTTGCGGCATGGCGCGCGTTTCTCGATCTGTGCAGCGAACCCCGATTCAGGCAGATCGCGTTGATCGACGCCCCGACCGTGCTGGGTCGAGACCGATGGGCGGAGGGCTCCGTTGCTCAAACTGCCTCGGCGTTCCTGCGAGGCGGAGTGGATGCCGGGGTGATCGGTTCCAGTGAGCTCGCGACTCGCATACTCATTGCAGCCCTCGCCGAGGCTGCATTGTTCATCGCAGAGAGCGATGACCCCGAACGATCGAGCCGCGAGGCCGACGGAATCATCACACGACTTCTCGAGGCATTCCGCAGCGGAGCAGAGTCGTCAGGAGGAACTCCGTGATCTTCGACCCCGTTTCGCCCGTGATGCGGGATGACCCCTACTCCTTCTATGGCGACCTGCGGGACGATGATCCGGCGCACTACAGCGAGCGATTCTCCAGCTGGGTCCTTTCGCGCTACGACGACGTACGGAACGCCCTTGTGGATCACGAGACCTACTGCTCGGGTCAGGGTGTTCTGCTCGGGACAGATCCCGAGAGCTTCCTCCCGATGGTCGAGACCACGGATCCCCCAGAGCATTCGCCGCTCAGGGCTCTCAT
>CBDUYG010000299.1:0-4924 GCA_965371385.1 uncultured Myxococcales bacterium
AGCTCGTCACTCACTCCGACCTCTCGCCACTCGGGCGCCCAGCCCTGAATCGAATCCAGGTCCAACCAGAGCTGATCTCCCCGAGCCGACGGTTTGGCCCACGTCCACTCCGGCCGCGCCACGAAGAAGACGCGCCTCTTCCGGGCGTCCAATCGGTTCGTGACATCGGATGTCCTCCGATAGCTCATGTAAAGCTCGTGAACGAAGTCGGGGGACCCTCCCGCAAGGCAGTAGACCTGCGGCGCGAGCCCCCAGCCCGCCGTGATCACCATTGCGTCGTCTGTACGCTCCGACATCAACTCCGCGAACCGGGTGAACGATGGATCCCAGACGCGAGAGGCTCGCCCCTCCATGAGCGATTGCTCGAGGGACACCACGTTCAACATCCTCAATGCGAGCAGCCCGACCAGCAGGATCGTGAAGGCCCCCGACCCTGCGCGAGCGACCGGTGTCCCAATCTCCTTCGAGACGCGGTAGAGCCCCGATACGGCAAGGGCGATGCCGAGGTACTGGAAGGGTGTGCCGACGATCCAGTGGTGAGTCCACGTCGCAAGCGGAAGGACATAGGTCGCGAGTGCGACGGCGACGTAGCAAGCGAGCATGATACCGGCTGCTCGAATCGTCTCGTCGCGCCTACCCCAGATGAAGCCGGCTCCGGCGCCCATCACCAGCAGTGCGGTCACGAGGGCGAACTCTGCGCCCACGTGCGTTGCTCCAGAGCCCGGCCCGAGGATGAAGGATCGCACCTCGTCGCCTGCACCCACGCCGAGGTACGACTGGACGTATCCCAGCAGCTCCGGCCGGCTCAAGAAAGACGTTACGTCACTCGGATCGACGTAGTTGAGTCTGCCCTCGGTGACGAGGGTGTAGACGTTCACCGCGGCGACCGGCAGCAGGCCCACGGCGAGACCCGCGACAAGGGACGCCACATGACGTTTCGTTCGTCGGCGCGAGCTGAGCCCGATCAGGAGGGGAAGCGCCGCGATCAGCACCGCGTTCGAGAGCTTTTCGAAGACCGCGACGCCGACGATCAGGCCGAGCAGGAACGAGCTGCGGGGGGGCGTCTGCGCCTGCGCTTCGCCGCGTATCCACACCGCCAGCAAGACGAGCCGAAGCAATAGCGCCAGTGCGGTGGGGCCCCAGTCGTGTCGGCTGGTGAGGATGACCGTTCCATCGCTGATCAAGAGCAACAGAAAGGGCAGGAGGACAGACATTCGGATCCAGGGGCCCGCAATCAGACAGAAGCTCGCGATTCCCGCAGCGGAGAGGAGAATCCCGAACATCCTCCAGCTCACGACACTGAATGCACTCCCGGGCAGCTCGAGATAGGCCGCGAACATCGCGCTCTTGATCGCGCCGCTGTACGTCATGTTCAACACCGGGATGCCCCCGATGCTGAGCCCCTCGAAGATCTCGGGCCGATTCGGCCCGAAGGCGAATGCCGCGGTGGCCTGGTGCAGCTCGTCGGCGTAGAGGCCCTGGCCTTCGAGGCGAACGCTGCACAGGACGATGAAGGCGGCGGCGAATGCGAGCCCCGTCATGACGGCAAGCCGCCGAGAGGTCCGGGTGGGCAGCGACGGATCTCGCAGCATCAGGGTCTCGGTCTCCGCCACGACTCCCCCGAAAGCAGGAGCTGAGAACGCTAGCGAATTCGACGTCGACCAACCCGCGATAGTTCGAGTGAGCCAGACCTCCGCCTCCGGGCCCACGCGGGCCGTCGATGGTGGAACTCTCTGCGAAGAACGTGGCGGACTGGAGCGAGCGTCCGACTCAGCTCATCTTTTCGATGATGTCTTCCGCGAAGCGCTTGATGCCGTCCTGCTTCTTCTCCACGTCGTCCGTCATGCCGTGATAGAAGACCCAGGGCAGGGTCAGGATGTGATTGACCCCGCCGTCCCCCAGCCGCTGGTAGCCACCGACATCGTGGGCGTCGCTCGCGCTGGCCATCACATCGAAGGCCTCGTCGCGGCCGAACTCCCTTCGGAAGCCGCGGACCTTCTCGATGGATTCGAGGATGTCTGCGCTCGTCTGGAGATCCGAGAGCCAGCCATCGTTGCGGGCGGCGCGGCGCAGGGCGAAGTCGGAGATGCCGCCGACCCAGATCGGTATCCTCGCAGCGGGAAGGGGCGGAGGCATCGAGAGACGCTCGAACTGATAGAACTCGCCCTGGTGATCGACCATCTCGCCGCTCCAGAGCTTGCGCATCACCTCGATCATCTCGTCGGCGCGGGCGCCGCGGCGGCGAAACTCCTGGCCGACGAGATCGAACTCGACGTTTGACCAGCCGACACCGACCGTGAGGGTGATGCGGTCGTTCGACATTGCGGCGGCGGTCGCGATGGCCTTCGCCGCCATGAAGGGGTTGCGCATCGGCAGGACGAACACGTTCGTGGTGAAGCGCAGCTTCGTGGTTACCGACGAGAGGGCTCCCGCCACGACCCAGGGGTCCGGAAACTCCGAGGATTCATCGTAACGCCGCGTGCCGTCCTCGGTATATGGATAGGGAACGTCGAGCTTCTCCGGATAGACGACGTGATCGGAGAATGCAATCGCTTCGAATCCGGCCTCCTCGGCCGCCAGGGCCAGGGGAACCAGATGACTCGCAGGCTGGAACGCGCCGGCAATCACGAACTTCATCGTTTCCTCCACACCCTGGAAAGATCGGATCGGGCTCCGTCCCAGCGACTCAATCGCCCCGCACGTGAGTCGACGGCGTGTAGGGCAGGTCGAGGGTATTGACCAGACCCGGCTCGTGCTCACAGAGCGCGGGGATCGCATTGATGACGCGCATCGCCGTCGCCTGAACGCCGCCCGTGTTGTGGTCGCCGTCTTCACCGGTCAAGAAGCACTCGAGCTGGACCGAGGGATTCCCCGTCACGATGCAGCGATGAACGCCACTGCGCCCGTCCGGGGGCTGGGGCCATTCCGGCGCAGTTCCCTCGCCGAGTCGATTGACGTGCTCGGTAACCACGACGGGACGGCCGTGCGCCAACCCTTCCAGCTGGAAGCGCACGGCGGCGCAGGTGTCCTTGGGAACGTGCATCATCGGAGTATCGAAGGCTTCATCGGTATAGCATCGTTCGTAGCTCTCCCGAATCTCGTCGAGCTCGACACCGATCCGGTCGGCGATCATCTGCACCATCCCGCCCCAACCGAGACGCAGAACACCGGGAATCGCGAGCGGTGGCGTGTAGTCGGCCGGGCGACCGAAACCGAAGCTCACCCCTGTGAATTCGGGATCCTCGTAGCTCGAATAGTCGCAGAGTTCCTGTACACGGACCTCTTCGATCGCGTCCGCGAGCTGGAGGGCCGCGAGGGGAAGCACGTCTCCGGAGAATCCCGGATCGACCCCATTCACGTAGAGGCTGGTGCCGCCCTGTTTGCAGGCCTTCTCGAGCGGCTCGCGCATCGAAGCGTCGGCAAATTCCGGATAGACCAGGAAGATCATCGAGGTCGCCGCCACGTTCGCTCCCGACGCGAGAATCCGTTCGAGCTCGGGAATGACCTCCTGGGGCCGGGTCTCTGCCTTCACCGTATAGACCACTACATCGGCGCCCAGGGAGAGGAGAGCGTCGACGTCGTTCGTTGCGATCACCCCCGTATCCTCGCCCAGACCACAGAGCGCGGCCGCATCCTTGCCGACCTTTCCCGGGCTGTGCGCATGAACACCGACCAGCTCGAGGTCGGGGTGACCGATGATGTGGCGAAGACTGTGAAAGCCTACGTTGCCGGTGCCCCACTGGATGACGCGATGACCCATGACTTCCTCCCTTTCATTTTCCGTGGCTCCATCCTCGCAGCCGGATCCCCATCCGGGCACACGATGGAGCCCGCCGCCGCGGCTGGAGCGATTCAGCTCAGGCGATAGTTCGAGATCTGGATATCGTCGGCGCCGAGGTCCGCGTAGTTGTCGCTCGCGCGCCCCATCCCGAATTCACGCCACGTAAAGGAGCGATAGAGCGGCGCTTCGCGGCACAGCTCCGGGATCGGCTCGATCACGGCGTCGAAGCTCGGGTTCAGGAAGTAGGGGATGCTGTAGCGGTCCGTATCCTTCATCGGGGTGACCCGATGGACCGCGGCTCGATATAGATCGTTCGTCCACACCTGGAGCGAGTCGCCCAGGTTGACGACGATCGTCCCGGAGCGCGGCGGCACGTCGATCCAGCCCTCCTCCCGAGACTCGGCCTGGAGCCCGCCCGTATCGTCCTGCAGGAGCAGGGTGAGCACTCCGGGATCGGTATGCGGACCGAGCGCAAGATCTCCGAGGGGAGCCAGCTCCTCGCGTTCGAACTCCGGTGCAGGATCGCCGATCGTGTAGTGGTTCAGACGGAAGAGACTTCCCAGCGGATTCCCCTGGTGCCTCGACGCGACTTCATCCGGTATCTCGAGAGCGGCCAGCACGAGCTGCGTCGTCTTCTCGGCCGCCTCACCCACTGCATCGAAGTACTCGCTGATCGTCTCGCGAAACTGCGGCATCCAGTCGGGCCAGACGTTCGGATTGATCGAGTCTGGAAGACCCGGCGAGAGAATGTCGAAAACCTCCTTGCGATCGCGCAGGCGCTTGGTCAGCTCGCGATCGTAGTAGCCCGTGGGCAGCCCCTCTCGTCGCACGAGCTCATACTTCAGCGATCGCTTCGAGTCGAAGAAACGTCGGGTCACCTCCCACGTTCGCTCGATGAGCGCGTCGAGCCCATGCCCCTCGAGCAGAAAGAATCCGTGATCCCGGCAGGCTGCGTCGAGCGCTCCGAGGGAGACCGAGGACGGATTCGACAGATCGATCGTAGGAACACGCTCCATTCGCTTCTTCCTCTCCCGTCCGGCTCGTCACCGGGTCGTCTACTGGATCATCCAATCGATCGGTCGGGCAGCGAGGCGGATCTTACCATTCCGGGCGTGGATGAGAATCGCGCCCGGGCCCCCTTCG
>CBDUYG010000300.1:0-4891 GCA_965371385.1 uncultured Myxococcales bacterium
AGACCCAGAAGCCGATCGAAGTCGTGAGCGTGCAGAAGACGAGGGCGCTGCCCACGCGGCCGCCCGCCCGCTTCAGCGCCGTCGCGTTGCCCCGCCCGTGCCGCATCCCGTCGGCGTACGCCATGCCGAGATGAAGGCCGAAGTCCACACCGAGGCCGAGGTAGATGACGGCGAAGGAGATCGTGAGGAGGTTGAGGGACCCCACCGAGGCGGCCGCGAAGGCCATCGTCCAGATCAGGCCGCTGAAGAGGGTGATGAGCGCGGCGATCACGAGCTTGAGGGAGCGCAGGGCCCTCACGAGAACGAAGGTCACGATCAGGAAGCAGAAAGCGCTCGCGCCCCCGACATCCCAGGCGATTCCGATCATCTCGTCGTAGTTGAGGGCGGGATTGCCCGTGAGTCGAACAGAGACGCCGCGGTTCTCGACCAGGCCGAACTCGCGGGCGATTGCCTTGACTCGCCCGATCGGGCGGCGCGCAACCAGGATGTCGGAATAGTCGAGGACGGGATGCGCGACGATTACGCGCCGGGTGGAGACCTCGATCGACGAGCCCTCCAGAAGCAGCTCCTCCCACGAGATCGCCATCGGAAACTCGCGGTAGATCGCCAGTGTCGCTCCGCTCACCTGGTCGAGCACGTTCGTCCAGTGGCGGTGGTCGCCATTGCTCAGGTGGCCCTTGCCGAGGTCATCCTCGCTGGGGTCGAACTCGTCGAGGCCGAGTCGAACGATTTCCGCCAGGTTGGCGATGCTGGAGTCGCGCTCGAGCTCGGCTATCAATGGCTGGATGCGCGCCAGCTTGTCCGCGAAGTCGTCGAGCTCTTCCGGGGTGCGATAGAGGAGACCGTTCTGCTCGAAGAACTCGCCGGCTCCGGGCATGTAGACGTCGCTGAAGAACTCCGGCTCGGCGGACATCTTCGCCATCAGGAGATCGGTCGCTTCTCGTGTGAGCTCGGGCGTCTCTGCGTCGATGACCACGAAGAGGGCTTCATCGAGGTTCGGGAAGTGACGAACGAATGCCTCGTGGGCCTGGCGTCCCGGGAGCCGATCCGAGATCAGGCTCATGTTGTCCGAGTTGATTCCGAGATTGTGGGTCGCATAAACGGCCAGGAGCAGCGTGACGATCGACAAGGCAATTGAAACGAGCCGTGCCCGTTGCCGAACTCCTTCGACCCAACGGGTGAGGACCTTCGCTAGAATCGCGTCGACGCGTCGTTTCATCAGCCCTGAGAGTCCTGGGAGAGGTTCGTGTGCGGTGATGAATCGGGGCTCGATGATAAATCACCCCACTCGAGCCTGCATTCGCGGATCTCTCGCGAGTGAGGCACCTCGCCTCCGGGTCGAGAGGGACGTGACTCTGTGCTAGACAGGGGGTCGAGTCCGTCTGGACCCTCTGGGGCCCCCCCCTCCCCAACAAGAACTCGCGACAGCGCTCCCGCGGGTGTTCACTCCGAGGCAACGAATTGGTTATGGGTAATGGGTAGTAGTCGATTCCCCTTTGGTCATCCTTCCGGCTGGTTCGTGGTCGCGACCTCCGAAGAAGTGAAGCCGGGCAAGATCATCTCCCGGCGCTATTTCGATCGCGAGATCGTGATCTATCGCACGGAGACCGGCGAGGTCAACGTGATCGACGCCTTCTGTCCCCATATGGGTGCACATCTCGGCAAGATGGGGACCCTCGACAAGGGAATCATGCGCTGCGGCTTCCACGGCTTTCAGTACGACGGAGTCGGGAGCTGCGTCGCGACCGAATACGATAGTCCCCCGCCCCGAGCGGCCCGACTGACGCGCTGGGATGTTCGGGAGCAGAGCCAGGTGATCATGGTCTGGTTCGATCCCGACGGCCGGCCCGCCGATTGGGAGATCCCGCTCTTCGAGGATCTGAGTTGGAGCCGTGCGCGCTGGAAGAAATATCGCATTCGCACCCACCCCCAGGAGACGACCGAGAACAGCGTCGACTTCGGGCACTTCACGAAGCTCCACGGCTTCGTGGATGGCCACATCACCGAGCCCCTGCGCACGGAGGGCCCGGTCCTCACGAGCTCGTATCGCGCCATGCGGCCCTACGGGCTTCCGGGCAAGACCCTGGTCAAGATTCCCGTCGCCTACGACGTCACCGCCGTGGGCCTCGGATACTCCCAGGTCGAGATCCAGATCAAGACGTTTGGCTTGAATCTCCTCGTGTGGGTACTCCCGATTCCGATCGATGATGAATACATCGACCTACGCCTCGGTCTGTCGGCCGAGACGAAGCTGGGCCCGCTGGTTCCCCTGGTCCGGCGCATTGGTCTCGGGATTCTCTCCGGAGAGGTCGATCAGGACCTCAACGTCTGGGAGTACAAGACCTTCGTTGATCCGCCCGCCGTTGCGAAGGGCGATGGCCCGATCGTGGCGTACCGGCGCTGGGCGAAGCAGTTCTATCCCAAGGTGACGGCTTCGAAGGATCCACAGATCGATCAGTGAGACAGCTGAGATAGTGAGGCACGTCCGCCGATCGGTGTTTGGGGGATCTACCAGGTCGGCAGGAGCGGCCTGCCGAAGAACCATCCGATCGCGTCCAGAATCAGCACGGCGCCCAGGACGATCAGTCCCCAGACGATCAGGCGATGCCCCCAAGTGCCGACGAAGTCCCGGATGCGCTGGACCAGGGGCTCCCCCTTCTCTCCGAGACCGACCCGCAGCAGCACAATCCCGCACAGGGGTGCGATGAAGATCCCGTTGTAGGCGACGATCGCGAGCACCTTCTCGGCGTTGCTCGGCTCGGCGCGCAGGATCTGGTCCACCGCCGCGAAGAGAGGGAAGGCACCGGGCATTCCGATCAGGGTGAGGCTCGCGCCGCCCGTGAACGCTTGCGCGGTCGTGAGCTTCTCGGCAAGCCCGCGATCGTCTTCGCTCTCTCGGGCATCCGCCATGCGCGAGCCGAAGCAGAGCATGGCGAGTCCGATCGCGATCTGGAGCAGGAGGTCGATCGTCTGCGGATTCTTCAGTCTCTCATTCAAGAACTCGCTGAGCGGGGTGAAGACGCTTTGCAGTCCGAAGAGGACGAGCAGGCTGCAGATCAGATAGGTGATGGAGATGCCGGCCAGGAACGCAAAGGAGCGGCGCAGGGGCTTGGGCCCCCCCAGCAGGATCACCAGGGGCACGATGCAGAGGGGGGTGATCGACGTGCTGTCGAAGAGCGCGATAGGAGAGAGGACGAGCAGAAGCTGCGCCAGGGTCTCGCTCATGGTTGCCTCCTCCCTTCGTCCTTGCATCGAATTTCGTCGCCGCGGGCGGGCTCAGAATTCGAGGGTCATGCCCATCGTGGTGACGAATTTGTTGTTGCCGACATTCGGAGCCGGGTTGTTGTCGAAGACGTCACGTATCACGAGCTTGAGGGCCAGGGGGTCCCAGACGGGAACCGTGAGCCAGAGGTCCCAGCGAAAGAGCCAGTTCTCGTCCGGTTTCTGGAGTCCCGGCAGGTACATGATGGATCCTCCGAGAGACGAATCGTAGGGGAGCGCCACTTCGCCTTCGAAGCCGATGAGGAGTGCTGCGTAGTCGTTCTTCCCGATCGAATCCACGGTGAACTCTTCGTAGACGTAGGCAAAGCCGAACATGGGCTGGAAGAACCCCTTCTCGCTCCGCACCCACTCGTACGCGAGTCCGATGGCGGGATAGATCCTCACCTTGATTTTTCGGGGTCTGTCGAACTCTGCCCCGAAGGCGCCGAAGGCCGAGATGCGCGTGGTGATGTCGTGGAAGTAGCGTAGCGCGCCGTGAAACTCGTCCTTCGTCTTCACCTCGTCTTCGCCTCTGGGTTGCTGGGTCTCGAAGGCGTAGTCGAGGTCGAGCACGATTCGTGTCGGCTCGAGGGCTCGCTCGATTCCGAATCCGACAAAAACCTTGTCCTTGTTGACCGCGCCCGTCTCGAAGTTGAAGCCCAGATCGAAGTTGGCACTCCAGTGCCTCCAATCCGTGCGCAGCCGCGTCAGGCGGCTCTTCTCGTACTGCTCCAGCGAGACCCCGCCCGTGATCTCCTCGACGGGGATCCGGATTGCGGTCTCACGATCTTCCCCGACGATCAGGACGCCCTCCTCGAGCCCGAGAATTCGCCCTTCGCTCATCGAGTCGCGACCGTATAGGACCTTGAAGGGGTGATTGGTGTAGAGGAACTCGATGTTGGCGTAGAAAATCTCGACCGTACCCTCGCCGAAGGTGGTCTCCATCTCGATGCCGGTGGGGCTCAGCCGTACGACTCGCCCCGGTAACGTGAAGCCACCGACCTTGATGATGTCGAGGGGCTTACCGTCCGAAGTGGTGGGCTGGCCGGTGTCTTCGAGGTCGGAGAAGCCGGGGGGAGCCTCGGAATGGGCTTCCTGCGCCAGGCTGATCAGTTGGATCAGGGCCAGGATCAGGATTGCGCGTCCTTTCGGCACATCTCCCCCGAATGTTGATGTGGTGGACGGCGGCTCCGGCGGGGGCATTCTAGAATGACGTGCGGGTGGTGCGCAACGCGGCAAGCGTTCAGTTCGCGAGGCTCTGCGCGCGACCCTCCGCCCGTCTCACGGGCAGCGCCGGCACCGGGCGGGTCTCCCGCGCGAAACGCTCGCCGTCGCGTCGCCCGAGGTCGAAGGTCTGCTGGATCAGCTCGGGGCTCGTGTAGTCCCACTTCACGATGGGAATTTCGCGCGAGGGGCCGACGTAGGTGCGGCCCGGTATTCGAGGCATCCGATGATCGGGATAGCGCCGGCTGAGCAGCACGAGCGCCGAGCGCGCGGGCCCCGCGATGTCGGCCGGGGCGTTGTCGATCAGGCCCCCGTCGAGGACGATCGACTCCCCGCGCCGATAGAGGGGGGTGACGGGCGGCATGCAGGAGGAGTGGAGG
Source organism: uncultured Myxococcales bacterium (assembly GCA_965371385.1). GTDB lineage: Bacteria > Myxococcota_A > UBA9160 > UBA9160 > UBA4427 > CBDUYG01. The sequence continues at coordinate 4,866 of CBDUYG010000300.1, forward strand.
ATCAGCTCCGCGAGCTCTTCGATGCT
>CBDUYG010000301.1:0-4888 GCA_965371385.1 uncultured Myxococcales bacterium
CGGACGCAGAGTCCGCGACCCGTCGGGACGTCCGACTCCTTTGCCACGCGCTGCAAGGCCACTGGGAAGCCCATCCTGGTAGTCCGGCAGGTGAGCCGGGGCGAGCGGAACGGCTCGCATCGCGAGTATAGCCGCCCGGGGGCACCACCCGACTTGCGCATGCGCTTGGTACACGATTCACTCTCGTGTCACGATCCATCCACCTCACGCGATCGACACGCGGCTGCACGCCACGCCGCGGATCGAGACGACGAAAGGAGCAATACATGCGTCATCATCGATCTGCCCTCATGTCCATCCTCAGCCTCACGATCTTCCTCGCCCTCGCCTGCGGGCAGAGTGACTCCGGCTCAGGCTCCGGTTCCGACTCCGGATCGGCCTCGTCCCCGGCAGCGAGCCAGGGAAAGAGCTCCGGTTCCTCGACCGCGACCGTCCAGGAGATATCGGCCCTGGGGCAGAAGTGCGTCGAGCTCGTCAAGAGCGGACGCTACGCCGATGCGATCGATCCGTGTGAGCGAGCCATCACCGAGGGCGCGACCGCCGACGTCGAGAAGGCCTACGCGGAGGCCAAGGCTGCGGTGAAGCGGGAGGCCACGAAGGCGGCGGCCGCGATGGCGACCGATGGCTTGGAAGGCGATCTCACCAAGGAATCAGCGAAAGAGACCGGGCTGCGCTCGCTGCGCAATCTGAGCGGCGAAAAGGACTGACGCCGAAGAGCCGCCGTCGCCTGCAGTGATTCGGAAAAAGTGAGCCGGAAACGGAGTCCCAACCGCGAGGGCTCCGACCGGCGAGCCCACCCTGAAGATGGACTTGCTGTAGGCAATTCCCGAGCAACTACGGGCATGCCTGCGAGCCTTCCCTCGGAACATCCCGATCAGTTCGGGGTTAATCGAGCCCAGATTCGTCTGCCGGTGTGACATGATGGGCCTACGTCCCGGCTCCTCCGGGCGCGTGTGCGGACGAGCACTCGGCTCGAACGCCCCTACCACGACGAAATTGGCTTGATGGAGATGGGATTCATGCGGAAGCAGTGGGAAAGTCGACTTCGAGGTGATCTTTCCGGTATGGCAGTGGGAATTTACAGTGCCCGGACGCTCTTATCCGCCGGGGCAATCGTCGCCGTAGCACTGTTGGTCATCGTGTCCCCTCCGGCCCTGGCACAACCTTCCTTCATTACCTTCGAGAGCGGACAGGTCCGGCCCCTCGCCACCTCGCCCGATGGAAGTCGGCTCTTCGCGGTCAACACTCCGGACAATCAGCTCGAGATCTTCGACATCGACGGATCGGGCAACCTCACCCGGGCCGGTGTCGTCCAGGTCGGAATGGAGCCGGTCGCCGTAGCCGCCCGCAGCAACACCGAAGTCTGGGTGGTGAACCATCTCTCGGATAGCGTGAGTGTCATCGATCTCGGCGGCGCTGCGCCCCGGGTCGTGCGAACCCTGCTCGTAGGCGATGAGCCCAACGACATCGTCTTTGCCGGACCCGGAGGCAATCGAGCCTTCATCACGACGGCCCACCGCGGCCAGAACTCCCCCTATCCCGACGGCGAATACGACACGAAGGGCATCGGGCGAGCGGATGTCTGGGTCTTCAATGCCGCGGACCTCGGCGGCTCCCTCGGCGGAGACGAGATGACGATCGTCACCCTCTTTGGCGACAAGCCCCGCGCCCTGGCCGTGAGCTCCGACGGCGCCACCGTCTACGCCGCAATATTCCATTCGGGGAACCAGACGACCGTGATGAGCGAAGGCCACGTATGCGACACCAGTGGCTCGAACATGAACAACGACAACGTTCAGGGGAGCTGCTCGATCAACGGTGTCACCAGCCCGGGCGGCTATCCGCCGCCGCACCAGAACCATCAGGACATCGATCGCCCCGAGACGGGCTTGATCGTCAAGTTCAATCGGGATGGTGGAGTTTCCGACCAGTGGCAGGACGAGCTGGGGCGCAACTGGAACGCCATGGTTGCCTTCGAGCTGCCCGATCGGGACGTCTTCGCGATCAACGCGAACGCGGCGACTCCCGCCGCGGTCGACGGCAGCGCTACCTGCGCGAACGGCTCGGGCTGCTGGGCGGGCGTGGGGACGGTGATCTTCAACATGGCGGTCAATCCGGTGAGCGGGAAGATCTACGTCTCCAATACCGACTCCCAGAACCACGTCCGCTTCGAGGGCCCTGGCAGCTACGCCTCGAGCAAGAAGCCCGGGGGCGAGCCCGATACGGTCCAGGGAAACCTCGCCCAGGCACGAATCACGGTGCTCGACGGTTCGAGCGTGATCCCCAGGCATCTCAACAAGCACATCGACTACAGCATCCTGCCGGCGCCCGCCGGCACCATGGACGACAGCCTCGCGACGCCCTTGCAGATGGCGGTGTCGGGCGACGGAAGCACCCTCTACGTCAGCGCCTTCGGCTCGGAGAAGATCGGCATCTTCAGTACCAGCGCACTCGAGAACGACACCTTCACCCCCGATTCGAACGATCACATCCAGCTCAGCGGCGGAGGCCCCAGCGGCGTGCTGATCAGTGGAAATCGGCTCTACGTGCTGACGCGCTTCGACAACTCCGTTGCCGTGATCGACCCCGTGACCAGGACGGAAGTCCAGAAGCTCGCCCTCCACAACCCCGAGCCGGCCGATGTCGTCGCGGGGCGGCCCTTCCTCTACAGCGCGACGCTCACGAGCAGCAACGGCGAGGCGTCGTGTTCGAGCTGTCACATCTTCGCGGACATGGACGACCTGGGCTGGGACCTCGGCAACCCGGACGACAACCAAAAGAACAACAACAACCCCTTCAATCCGATCGTGCCGGGCAACGGCTTCCCCCTCGCGAAGGTCTTCCACCCGAGCAAGGGTCCGATGGTGACCCAGAGCCTGCGGGGACTGGTCAGCATGGGTCCCCAACACTGGCGCGGCGATCGGGAGGGCGACGCGGAGTTCTCCTTCAATGCGTTCAACGTGGCCATCCCCGGCCTGGTCGGGCGGAGCAGCCAGCTCTCGACCCAGGACATGCAGGCCTTCACCGACTTCGCGCTGCAACTCGTCTACCCCCCGAACCCGACGCGCAAGCTCGAGAACGTTCTGCGCACCAACGAGGCCCAGGGAGCGGCGCTCTACTTCCAGGATCCGACGGATCAGGTCACCAGCTGTAACGGCTGCCATACCCTCGACGCGCCCAGCGGTTTCTTCGGGGGCGACGGCGCGACGGTCTTCGACGGCACGAACCAGCACCTCAAGACGCCGCACCTGCGCAACATGTATCAGAAGATCGGCATGTTCGGGATGCGCCAGATCGAGCCCTCGGCAGCCCTCGCCGGCATCGGTCAGGGCGCAGTCGCACTCTTGCAGGGGCCCTTCACCGATCAGGGAGCTCAGATCCGCGGCTTCGGATACACCCACGAAGGATCGATCGACAGTCTCTTCCGCTTCTTCGGAGTCGGCGGCTTCACCCTGAACGACTCGCAGCAGGCGCAGGTCGAGGCCTACATGATCGCGTTCGACACGGATCTGCCTCCGGCCGTAGGTCAGCAGGTCACACTCACGAGCACGAACTCGGGGGTCGCGGTGCCGCGAATCTCACTCCTCATCGACCGGGCCGAGGCCGACTTCACCTCCGCGATCCTGGGCGGGACCGCACAGGAGTGCAACCTGATCGCGAAGCTGGTCGAGGACGGCGTTCAGCGTGGCTACCTCTACGACAAGGACACGAACCTCTTCCATCCCGATGACGGCGGCGGCGGCCTGACCGATGCGACCTTGCGCACCAAAGCCGGCACTGCGGGTCAGGAGATCACCTATACCTGCACCCCCGCCGGCTCCGGAAACCGCATGGGACTCGACCGCGACCAGGACACCCTCCTCGACGGCGTCGAGACGAATACCGGCGTCTTCGTGAGCGCAGCCGATACGGGCACAGATCCGGCCCTCGAAGATACCGACGCAGACGGCTTCAACGACGACGTCGAGGTGGCGGGCGGATACGACCCCACCAACCCCCTCGACTATCCCGGCGCACCACCATTGGCGGTCTGCGGCAACGGCGTTCTCGAGACCGGCGAGGACTGCGACGACTCGAATACGGCAGATGGCGACTGCTGCTCCTCGACCTGCCAGTTCGAAACTCTCGGCAGCAGCTGTGACGACGGCGACGCCTGCACGGACGCCGACACCTGCGACGGCGCCGGCAGCTGCCAGAGCGGCGGGGCCCTCAGCTGCGACGATGCCAATCTCTGCACTGACGACAGCTGCGACTCCGGTAGCGGCTGCATCAACGCCAACAACGTTCTCGCCTGCGACGACGGCGACGCGTGCACCACCGCAGACACCTGCACCGGCGGTGCCTGCCTCGGCGGTGCACCGCCCGTCTGCGATGACGCCAATCTGTGCACCGATGACTCCTGCGACTCCGGCAGCGGCTGCATCAACGCCAACAACGTTCTCGCCTGCGACGACGGCGACACGTGCACCACCGCAGATACCTGCGCCGGCGGAGCCTGCGCGGGCGGTGCCCCCCTGGACTGCGATGATGGGGACTCGTGCACAGCGGATTCGTGCGATTCCATCACGGGCTGCGGTCACGAACCCATTCTCGTTGGGGCCTGCGCACCGCCTCCGGTCGTGCCGAGCTTCACGGGAGCGGGTCACGCCCTGCTGATCTTCTTCGTCCTGATGGCGGGAGGCATCGATCTCGTGCATCGAAGGATCACCGGATAGCAGCGCGCCGGATCCCTCCCCCTTTTCCGCCCATTTTTCGAGGCGCATCGAATCCGCCACCGTCGTCGAATTTCCCAATCTCGCCGGCGATGCCCAACTCGTCGTTCCCACTCCCGAGGCGGCCGACTCGACCTACTCTCACCTCGCTTCCTTCGTTCGAAAGGCTCCAGCCG
>CBDUYG010000302.1:0-4878 GCA_965371385.1 uncultured Myxococcales bacterium
TCAGGCGGATCCTCGATCACACCGGCCTCCATCAGCGCCTCGATCTCGTCGTCCGAGAGCCCCAGCAGGCGCGACGCGACCTCCCGGGTGTGCTGGCCGAGCATCGGAGCGGGCTCGATGATCACTTCGGGCAGATCGTCGCCGAGGAAGCCCGGCCCCTCGAGCAGGATCGCCTCGAAGTCGGGCTGATCGACGAACTTCTGGTAGCCGCGATGAGTCATCTGGGGGTCGGCCATGTGGTGCCCCGGATGGGCGATGATTCCCGCCGGCACACCCGCGGCCTGGAGCGTCTCCATCACCGTCCGCGGGTCGCGCTCCTTCGTCCAGTCGCCGAGGCCCTCATCGATGCGCTCGCGAGCGGCCATGCGCCCTTCCGCACTCTCGAATTCGGGAGCCGCCGACCACGCCGGGTTGCCGATCGTCTTGCGAAGACGCTGCCACTCGTCGTCGGAGCGGACGTTGACGACGCACCACTCGTCGTCTCCCTCGCAGGGATAGGCGCCCCAGGGCGCGCCTCGCGTACTCGCATTGCCGAGGGGGTGCACGCTGCCGGGAGCGAGGCTCTCCTTGGCGAAGAGGTCGCCGAGCATCCCGATCGCGGCCTCGAACTGGGCCGCGTCGTGATGCGAGCCGCGCCCGGTGAGCTCGCGCCGGATCAACCCCGCGACCAGGGTCAGGACACCGATCCGTCCGACGAAGTGATCCGGGTAGACCGCGGTCGAGCCCGCCGGGCTCTCCTCGTCCTCGGGGTAGTTCCACAGGTGCTGCAGACCGCTGACCGGGTGGGTGTTGGGGCCATATCCGATCCAGCCCTTCCAGGGGCCGTAGCTCCCCACGCTCTGGCTCGAGAAGCTCAGGAGGCGCGGATTGATCTCGCGCAGGGCGTCGGGTCCGAACCCGAGACGCTCGGTCGTCCCCGTCCCGTTGTTCTCGATGAAGACGTCGGCATCGCGCAGCAGGTTCCGAACCAGCTCCTTGCCTTCGTCCCTGGTGAGATCGACTCCGAAGCTCAGCTTCGACCGGCTCGAGGAGAGGAAGGAGGGGTTCATGTAGCTGCTCATGATGACGCGGATGAAGTCCGGAGCATCGCTCGATTCGATCTTGATTACCTCGGCGCCATACTCGGCAAACACGCGCCCGACCTCGACTCCCACTGCGCCCACACCGCAATCGATCACACGGATGCCGCGCAGGGGATATCCATCCGACGGAGCCTCGCGATCTCGCGCCAGCATCGCTTCGAAGGCGCTGCGGTCGGCGGACTCGCTCCAGCCGCCCTCGCCCAGCTCGCCGAGCTCCGGCGGACCCGACCTCGGCCCGGCGCGCTCGCCGTCGATGGTAAGGAAGCCCGACGGCACCTGGGCCTCGATGCCCGGGGCCACCGGAAGCGTGCAGAAGGTGCCGCGTCCGCGCGTGTGCTCGTTCTCGAGGACCTCACCGGGCCAGAGCAGGGGTGTCGCGGGGATGCCCCGGCTCTGGGCCTCGCACGCGACCTCGATCTTCTTCTTGTCGGCGAAGAAGCCCTCGAGCACGGGCACGATCTTGTCCAGCTCGATCAGGCGGTTGATGAACTGATCGTATTTCGGATCCGCCAGCTCCTCCGGATGTCCGACCCACTCCATCAGCGCACGCCAGTGCTTCGGCACCAGGATGATCATGCGAATGAAGCCGTCCGCGCAGCGATAGAGGGTATAGATGCCCGCACCCGCCCGATGGCCGAGGTTCGGGTTGAGGGAGTAGTTGGGGAGCGACCAGTCGGAGAGGCCCGCGGTCGAATCCATCGTCGAGACGTCGAGCTGCTGGCCGGCGCCGGTATGGAGACGCTTCCAGAACGCGAGCAGGCTGGCGAACGCGCCGATGATCCCGGCGACGTCGTACGCGAGACTGCCGGGCATCACCAGCGGCGGCTTCTCGATGATCCCGGCGCGATGCATCATGCCCCCCATCGCCACGCCGATCATGTCGCTGCCGAGATAGTCGGCGTAGGGCCCGTCCTGCCCGAAATCGCTGATCGAGGTGACGACGAGCGATGGATGACGCTCACGCAGGGACGCGGCATCGAGCCCCAGGCGGGCGAGGGATCCCGGCTGAGTCGATTCGACGAAGATGTCGGCGCCTGCGAGCAGGTCGTGGAGCCGCTCTCGTCCGGCTTCAGTCTCGAGGTCGACGAGGGCTCCGCGCTTGCCGGCGTTTCGCACGGCGAAGTAGAGGCTCGTCTCGCCGTCCTCGGTAAAGGGTGGAAGTGTGCGCGAGATCGCGCCGGACGCGGGCTCGAGCCGGATCACCTCCGCCCCGAGGTCTGCCAGCAGGCGGCCGCAGAGCTCTCCCTTCTCGTCCGCCATGTCGACCACGCGCATCCCTGCGAGCAGCTTCATCGATGTCTCCTCGATCTCCAGCTCATTCTCGTGCCGGTTGCCCGAGGGGCCGGCCCAATCATCATCCCCTTTGGCAGCGGCGGCGGAGAATACACGAGACCCACCGGCGAGGCTCAGCTCGAGCGCTTCCTCTCGAGAGGCGCGGGAGAGCGGCCGGACGAATTTCAGCCGGTCAGACGTGCAATTCGTGAGGGATGGAACGCTACGTTCACGATCCCGCTGCTACACTCGCGCCCATGACTCAACAGACTCCCCTACGATCCGTCGCTCTGCCCATCGCCCTGATCGCCCTCCAAGCTGCATCTGGGTGCTCCTTCTCCGCCAGCTCCGAGAGCATCTCGAATTCGATCTCGAGTCCCTTTCGCTCGAGCTCGGCGTCGTCGGCGTCGGACGCATCGCGCTACCGCCAGGAGGTGGCGGATTACGCCCAGGCCTTCGTGACGGGCGGCGGCGGCGATGCCCTGAGCTTCCAGCGCGGGCTCGCCACGCTGGCGGAGAAGCGCGGCATTTCGGATTGGCAGGCCAATCCGGACACCTGGACGAGCCTGGGCGTCGGCCTCGGCCGCACGAAGATCAGCGAGGCCGCCTTCACGGGGTACGTGGAGAGCTGGGCCGGAGACGACGCAACGCGCCGTGATCTGATGCGCCAGGGCTTCAAGTCGGCCCGCTGATCGGCGCATCCATGAGTCTCGGAGGCACGCGACTGCTCTGCACCGTGATCTGCTGCGCTGCGGTCGCTACGCCTTTGCTCGCCCACTCGGATCTCGAGGCCCGGCTCGATGCTCCGCCCCATGACGGTGGCTTCAGCTACCTCTACGTCGACTCGAACGAAGATCGCGCGAGCGGTGGCCACGCAGCGATTCGCATCGAGGATGACGTATTCCACTTCCAGTACGAGCGCGGGCTGATGCGCCTCGACTGGGACGATTGGCGCGACTTCGAGCTCGACTATCGGGGCTTCCAGAACCGCACGCTGCACGCGAGCCGCGTCGCGGTGACTGCCGACACCGAGGCACGCCTCCACTCGGCGTTTCGTCTGCGTCACCTGTCGAGGTCGCGTCAGATCGAGCTTCTCGATGACGCCAGGGCCGATCGTGACCTCGTAGCGGCGCTTCTCGATCCGGGCCGCCCGGCCCTACGCCTACCCGGCCTGGGCTTCTTCGAATCGGATCCCGGAGCGGTCGGGAGCAAGGGCTCGAGCGCCATTCGAGGTCTTCGCGACGCCATCGCGTCGGATGCGCGCACGAATTCGAACGAGTCGTGGGCGCCTCTACCTCCAATGCCGAGGATGGCGACGATGACGCGGAGGACGAGAATCGTGGACATCGAATCCGCGCTGGCTGCGCTTCCCGCGCTGGCGATGGATCTCGCCGCGGAGGACTTCGAACGCGATGCCTTTCCCCGTCCCCGCTATCCCTTCCACGCGCGTTATGCGGATCTCGTAGCAGCCAGGCGAGCGCTGGAGGTGCTGGCCGAATCCGCCTCCCTTCGCGCCGACGCGCTCTCGTCGAGGGCCGAGGTGTCCGGCGACGTGCGAGGCTCCGCGCTCACCCCCCACGAACGCGACCGGCTCGAGGAGTCCGCCGCAGCCCTGGAGGCACAGCTGGTCGACCTGGCGCGCGGGACCCGTCCGGATTGGGGCCCCGCACTGCTGCTGGGGATGGCGCGGCTCGCGGCCATGGAGGCATCACTCCGCCGCGGCGAGTGGCTGCTTCTCGACACATTCGGGCCCGAGAGCGAGCGCCTCGAAATCGGCGAGCGGAGGCGCAAACTGCTTCCCGCCCTGGCCGCCCACGCCCAGGCCGACTGGAAGACGGCCCGCGAACGATTCGTCGCCGCCGAGGGCTTCGACGAAGTTGCCCACACCGCCCTGGAAGAGAACTTGTCACGCTGGCTCGAGCTACGCCGCGCCCTCGCGGGTGCGAGCGAGATACGCATCGCTCGCGATCGTCAGCTGCCGCGGAGAATCGGCCCTCTGGCGCAACCCGACGTTCCCTTCGCCTTGAAGCGAGCCGGCCAGAGCCGGCTGGCCGCGATGGAGCACTCCCTCGCCATCGCCGAGAGCGAGGCGAAGGCCGGCCTGGGCTACCGCCTCATCACTCGCAACTGCGTATCGGAGCTCTTCGCTCTCGTGGATGACACGATGAAGAAGTCGCTGCAGGAGCAGGGGCTCCCCGCGATCCCCGAGGCGGTCGTGAGCGAATCGACTCGCCGGCTCGGCGGATATGTTTCAGCGACGTTCCTGCCCGGAGTCATCCCCTTCGTGGCCTCGCATCGGGTACGCAAGCATTGGCGCGTGACAGAGACACGTGAGCTGCTTTCCCTGCGCAGGCAGAGTGCCCGAGAGCTTCGCGAAGCGGCCTCCACTCCCTGGGTCACACTGCGAGAATCCAACACCCTGACATCGACCCTCTATGTACCTGGTGAGGAAGACTCCTTCTTCGTCTTCTTCACGGACGACACGGTTGCGCTACGACCCGTGCTCGGGGCGCTCAACCTGGGT